>CAMZFJ010000233.1 GCA_947306025.1 uncultured Fibrobacter sp. | reverse complement strand
ATTTTTGACAACGAATGTAGGTTTCGTATAGGCTCAGCGACTTCGCTCAGTCCTGAATGCCTGCAAACTGTCGTTTGCGACACTCCTTTTGTACACTACCGCGATGAATTGCCTTTGGCCGACGCTTCTTCTTGCGTTTTTATAATACAGTGTGTGTTATATAGAAATAAATTTTTTGATAAAAAATAAAAAACTTCAAAATTTTACAAAAAAATCTTGATTTCGTGTAGTAAAACCTATTGCGGTTGCTTTGAAATAAATTTACTTTATAGGCATGAAGCCGATTACAGATTATCAAAATTACCGTGAGTTTATGTGCGATTATTACGAAGAACGCAAGCGGACTTCTGTGTTCTCATGGCGCGAATTTTCGCATTTAGCTGGGTTTACCTCGTCCAATTATATTCAGCTTGTTTGCAATGGAAAAAGCCGCTTGAGCAAAAATGGTATAGAGCAGGTTGCTCGTGCTATGGAACTCGATGGAGTGGATCGCGATTATTTTCGCGCAATGGTGTGTTTTGGAGATGCTCGAAGCGACGAAAAGAAAATGCAGGCGTTTAACGAAATGCAAAAAATCGCAAAAGAGAATCATTTGCGAGTCGTTGATGCCGAGGCGTTCAAGTACTTTGAATCGTGGGTGAATCCCGTGATTCGCGAACTTGCCCCGATGATGCCGGGTGCAAAACCGCTGGAACTTGCGCACCAATGCTATCCGGTTGTGAGTGCGGCCGAAGTGCGCCATTCGCTGGACTTTATGTGCCATGCGGATTTCTTGAAAAAGGTTGGCGACGATACTTATGAGCAAACCGAAAAAATTGTGACGGGTTCTTCCGAGTCAATCCCTTTGGCTTTGCGTTCCATGAACCGCCAAATGTCGAAGTTTGCAACGGATGCCATTGATGAAATTCCGCCAGAGAAACGCCATATCGCCGGTGTAACGCTTGGCATGTCCGAAGCAACGTACAAATGGGTGGTGCAAAAGCTTGAAATGCTCAGGCAACAGGTGGTTGCTATTGCAGCTAAAGAAAAAGATTATGATAAAGTTTATCGATTGAATTTACAATTGTTCCCTTTAACGAAAGGGATGGAGGAGTGAAATGAAAATTGTAAATAAAATAATCATGGGTGGGATTGCCGCTCTCTTGATGTCATGTTCGGAAAATACTGTGGGAGGTGCGACCACCGAACCGAGCACTGTAGCGCTGACAGAAGAGCAGAAAGCTATTTTGGCAAGGTCGCTCATCTCTTTGGCGGATCCATCGATGGCGGATTCGTTAAATGCGATGTTTGATTCTTTAAACGCATCTTTTTGTTCTGATGTCAATAGAATTTATTTTGATTATATCAATACGCTCCCGTTGAGTATAAAGAATGGACGGGTTTACAGTTATCCATCCAAGGATGGGCGCAAGGTTTGTGATGTCGTGACCTTCACGAAGGAATCGGGAATTGATCGAAATGGCGTGTTGCTTTCAACATCGTATGATGAATATGATCACGATTGTTATCACAACTACGATCCGAGTAAGAAATGTTCAGCAGGGGAAGCTGATGTGGACTATTTCTATACACATCGTAACGAAACCATCGAAGCCACTAAAATAGTCGATGTTGATGGAGTCCCTGTCGTCATCAGTACTATGGGATCAAGGAAGATGCGAAATAGTTTTTGGGGATATGGTGTTTCTTGTGGCGAGACATTGAATCGGTTCAAGCAGTCTTGCCGCGATGCGAATGGTCTCTTTTGGGATTTTGGAGATGGGTGCAGCCAAGAAGACTTGGAATTGGTTTGTGCCTCTTTCATTCCAGAGGAACAAGCATGGTATGATGTCTTGAACACTTATACCGCACAATATAAAAACCATTGCAATGAAGATTCCGTAAATTACGCTCCATATGATGATGAAAATTATGTTTGGGTCAATCCTTATACAAATCAAACCTATTTGGATAGTTTGAATAGAGTCGCTTTTGCGGAAAGAGATTGGGCTAATACTTTAAAGCGTTCAACGAATGCTTACAAGTGGCAGTTCTCGATAATTGATAGTACAATCAGGACTGCTTTAAATGGTTCTGGTACATATCTGACATATAAAGAATATCCTGAACTTAGTGGTTATTTGGGGATAGGTTATAATACGCTACCGGATTCTCCTGTTGCAGATGCGTATCGCAAAGAGGGCGTTTATGTGCTGCCAGATTCATTGCTAACAACATTCTTCCCCAAGTTGGCTGAATATCCGGGCCGTTTGGATGAATTTAGGACATATCGTTCTTCGAGAAATTCCGTTTACTATCTCGTTGTTCTGAAAGACGTTGGCGCCAAGGGACATCTTCTGAATCAGATTTGGTCTGATGGAATTTATGTGACGGATATCGTGAAAAGCGGAAATAGCTGCCCTGAAGATACGACTGTTCATTATTCTATGATATTGTTGGCGGATTCACCGGATTGGGATATTTTGGATCGACCCATTATAAAAACAACTTATGCGAGCGACAAGTGGAATTGCGACAAGCCGGAAACTCTTACAAAAATAGAGCCGTACGGTGAGTGGATTATCTCTACGATGTACAATTATGACGAATATGTAAAACTGTTTGGTAAAGAATAACCACCTTTCATTATCACTTAAAAAATAAACGCTATCAGGAGGAGGGCCGTCCCCGCAAAAGTGGGGATGGCCTTATTTTTTCTATCTTAGGGGCGTATGAATACTAAAATCTATTACACCCTTACGGACGAGTCGCCGTTCTTGGCGACTCAGTCTTTGCTTCCTATCGTATCTGCATTTGCAAAGACTGCCGATATCGATGTCGAAACTAAAAACATCTCCTTGCCGGGCCGCATTCTCGCTGCTTTCGCGGATACGCTTCCGGCTGGTACGACGTTTGCCGGCAAGCCGGTGACGGACGACCTCGCTTTCTTGGGAAAGCTCACGCTTGAACCGGATGCGAACATCATCAAGCTTCCGAACATTTCTGCCTCGGTGCCGCAGCTCAAGGCCGCTATTGCCGAACTCCAGAAGAACGGCTACGCCTTGCCGGATTATCCGGATGCTCCTGCCACGGACGAAGAAAAGGCAATTCGCGCCCGCTACGACAAGGTGAAGGGCTCTGCTGTGAACCCGGTGCTTCGTCAGGGAAACTCCGACCGCCGCGCTCCCAATGCCGTGAAGAATTATGCCCGCAACAATCCGCATAGCAATGGCAACTGGAATACCTCCGTAAAGACCCATGTCGCTAGCATGCAGGCTGATGACTTCTACGGCAACGAAAAGTCCATCACGCTTGCCGATGCCGATACGTTCAAAATTGAATTTGTCGATGAAGCTGGAGCCGTGACGGAACTCCGTGCCGCAAAGCCGCTTCTCAAGGGCGAAATCATCGACGCAACTGTCATGCGCATGGCCGCTCTCGAAAAGTTCATTGCCGATGCCATGGCCGAAGCTAAAGCCAAGGGCCTCCTCTTCTCCGTGCACCTCAAGGCCACGATGATGAAGGTCTCTGACCCGGTGCTGTTCGGTGCATTTGTCCGCGTGTTCTTCAAGGATGTGTTCACGAAGTACGCCGACCTCTTCAAGGAACTCGGAATCGACGCAAACAACGGCCTCGGCGATTTGTTCAAGCGCCTCGAAGGCAATGCGAAGGAAGCCGAAGTGCGCGCAGCCATTGATGCCGCTTTGGCCGCAGGTCCGGACCTCGCCATGGTGGATTCTGCTAAGGGCGTTACGAATTTGCATGTGCCCAGCGACGTGATTATTGACGCTTCGATGCCTGCAATGATCCGCAATTCCGGCTGCATGTGGAACAAGGAAGGCAAGCTCCAAGAGACAATCGCCTGCATTCCGGACCGCTGCTACGCCGGCATTTACGACGAGACGATTGAATTCTGCAAGAAGAACGGCGCCTTCGACCCGAAGACGATGGGTACCGTGCCGAACGTGGGCCTCATGGCTCAGGGTGCTGAAGAATACGGCAGCCACGACAAGACGTTTGTCGCAAAGGGCAAGGGCGTTATCCGCGCCGTGAACGGCAAGGGCGAAGTGCTCTTGCAGCAAGAAGTCGAAGCTGGCGACATCTTCCGTATGTGCCAGGCCAAGGACGCTCCGGTGCGCGACTGGGTCAAGCTCGCTGTCACGCGTGCTCGCCTCAGCAACACTCCGGCTATCTTCTGGCTCGATCCGGAACGTGCTCACGACCGCGAAATCCAGAAGAAGGTCGAAGCCTACTTGCCGGAACATGACCTCAACGGTCTCGACATCAAGATTATGAGCCCGCGCAAGGCTATCGTCGAAACGATGAAGCGTGCCAAGGCTGGCCTTGATACGATCGGCGTTACCGGTAACGTGATGCGCGACTACCTCACGGACTTGTTCCCGATTCTCGAAGTCGGTACTTCTGCAAAGATGCTCTCCATCGTGCCGCTCA
>CAMZFJ010000232.1 GCA_947306025.1 uncultured Fibrobacter sp. | reverse complement strand
AAGCTCGTGGTGAACGGTGCCGGTGCTGCAGCTTGTGCCTGTACACGGCTTTACTTGTCGCTTGGTCTCAAGAAAGAAAATCTTGTGATGTGCGACAGTAAGGGCGTTATCCGCAAGGACCGCAAGGGCCTCACCGAAGCAAAGGCTTTCTTTGCAACCGACCGCACCGACATCGAAACTCTCGAAGATGCAATGAAGGGCGCTGACGTGTTCGTTGGCCTTTCGAAGGGCAACATCCTCACTCGCGAAATGGTCCGCAGCATGGCCGACCAGCCGATTGTCTTTGCTCTTGCAAACCCGACTCCGGAAATCAGCTACGAAGAAGCCATGGCAAGCCGTGGCGACCTCATCTTTGCAACGGGCCGTAGCGACTATCCGAACCAGGTGAACAACGTTATCGGTTTCCCGTACATTTTCCGTGGCGCTCTCGACGTTCGTGCAACGACGATCAACGAACACATGAAGCATGCTGCAGTGCGCGCTATCGCCGCTCTCGCTCACAAGCCGGTTCCGGATGTGGTGAACATTGCGTACAACGCACAGCGCTTTACGTTCGGCAAGGAATACTTGATTCCGAAGCCGCTTGACCCGCGCCTCCTCACGGAAGTTTCTATTGCTGTGGCTAAGGCCGCTATCGAAAGTGGCGTGGCCCGCAAGCCGATTACCGATTGGGATGCTTACTACGACCGTCTGCGCGACATGATGGGTTACGATAACAAGCTCATCCGTCAGTTCAGCGATACCGCCCGCAGCAACCCGAAGCGCGTCGTGTTTGCCGAAAGCAACCTCAACATGCTCAAGGCTGCCGTGCAGGCCAAGGCCGAAGGCGTTGCCCATCCGATTATGCTTGGCAACCCGGAACGCATACAAATTATCGCCCAGCGCGAACAGCTCGACCTTACGGGCATCAAGATTGTGAACCCGCGTTCTCCGGAAGAATTCGAACGCCGCCGCAAGTATGCTGAAATCTATGCCGAAGAAAATGGCCGTAACGGCGTGACCTTTGAAGAAGCCCGCGACGACATGTTCGAACCGAACCACTTCGGTATGATGATGGTGAAGGTCGGCGATGCTGATGCTCTCATCACTGGCGGTTACTCCAAATACTCCGAAACGATTGAACTTGCTAAGGAAATTATCGGTATCCGTCCGGAATACAAGCACTTTGGCGCTCTCCACATTCTGAGCACCAAGAAGGGAACGTTCTTCCTCGCCGATACGCTCGTAAACCGCGACCCCGATGTCGAAACGCTCGTGGATATCGTCAAGCTCACGCATGACGCCGTCCGCTTCTTCGCTCACGAACCGGTGATGGCTATGCTCAGCTACGCAAACTTCGGTTCCGACAAGGAAGCTGCTCGCGGCACTGTGAACAAGGTCCGCGAAGCCGTGAAGACGATTCACGAACAGTATCCGGATTATGTTCTCGATGGCGAAATGCAGGTGAACGTGGCTCTCGACAAGGATCTTCGCGATACGAAGTATCCGTTCAACAAGATCAAGGGCCAGACGGTCAATACGCTCATCTTCCCGTGCCTCTCTTCTGCAAATACCACTTGCAAGATGCTCCTCGAAATGGGCGTTGGCGAATCCATCGGTCCTGTGCAGATGGGCCTGAACAAGCCGGTTCACTTCACGGACTCCGACGCTTCTGTCCACGATATCTTCAACCTCACGGTGGCTGCCGTTATCGACGCTATCGTCCAGGAGAAGAAGGACGAAGAAAAGAACCGCAAGAAGTTCGACAAGATCTGGTAGGCGGCTTCGCCGCAGTAGACTGTAGGCAGTAGACAGTAGACGGTGGATGCCTGCGTCATTCTCGCGCGCAATTTCGCAATAGCGCAATCTGAATAAAAAAAGGACCTGGTTTAAAAGCCGGGTCTTTTTCTTATACCGTACATATGTGTACTGTATAGTAAAGAAATCTATTTTTTAAATAAATAAAAACGGTAAAATTTTAACAAAATGGCTAAAAATGTACTTTAAACTATTGACTTTGTGATATGGCGAAGGTATATTTGTTTATGTGAAACCGATTGTTGAATATCAAGATTATCACGCTTTTTTGAGCGACTATTACGAGGAACGCAAACGTACTTCGGCGTTCTCGTGGCGTGAGTTTGCGAAGATTGCTGGATTTATTTCTCCATCGTACCTTAAGGATGTCTGCGCCGGCAAAACAAACCTTAGTAAAGTGACTATGGGGCGTGTGGCTGCTGCGATTGGGCTTGTCGGTCATCAGGTGGAATACTTCGAGGCGATGGTTCAGTTTGGCAATGCCAAGACGGATGATGCGAAGAAGAAGTTTTTAGAACAAATGCAGTCTATTGCGGTGGATCATAAAGTTCGCGTTGTCGATAAGGATGCGTTTGAATATTACGATAGCTGGAAAAATCCAGTAGTCCGCGAGCTTGCTCCGCTAATGCCCGGTGCGATGCCTGGCGAAATCGCGAAAATGTGCACGCAAGAAATCTCTGCGCTCGAAGTTCGCAAGTCGCTTGCTTTTTTGGAACGCGCGGGTTTCCTCAAGCAGATTGGTGAAAATGTTTATGTGCAAACGGAAAAATCCGTAGAAGGCTCCAAGGAAGGGCTCCCGCTTGCAATTCGTTCGATGCACCGTGAAATGGGCAACCTTGCGGTAGATTCGCTGGATCGTTTTACCGCAGACGTGCGTAACGTTATGGGCATTACGATGGGCATCAACCGTGAAACGTACGACCGCATAGTTCATGAACTGGAAGAGTGCCGAAAAAAAATTACCGCCATAGCTGAAGAGTGCTGTGATATCAGGCAGGTTTACAGATTGAATTTACAGTTGTTTCCTCTTTCAAAAGAGGTTACAAAACATGAGGAGATTGAAAATGAATAAGAAACTTTATGCGATGTGCGGTGCGATAGTTTTGGCTTTGGCTGCATGTGCCGATGGAACATCGGTGGAGCCGAATACGTCGTATGCAGAAGGACGCTCGTTGTGGAATCCGCTTGCTGGCGATATGTCTGTGAATACGGCTCGTTATGCTGAGAAGTTGCCTGAAAATTTGCGGGCTGATGGTCATTGGTTCTGGGGAACCAGAGGTGATGAAGGTGATGGCGGACGGTCTTATGTGGAATGGCCTGTAAAATTGGGGAGTGGTGTGGACTCGTTGTCTACGGTTATTGAATCGTGCCAAGGCATTTGCGGTATTGCAAGGTTGAATCGGGGTGAGTTGAATTACGATCCGTTTGTTGGTGTTGGCTTTACGATTGCAAGAGATGAAATGGGCCGCCCAACGCCTGTTGACGTCTCTGATTGGGGTGGCATTTGCATTACTTATAAATGTGATCTTTCTCCTACGTTGGTTCTCGTTTTGGATGATTCCGTAAGTAAACTGCTTGACGATGGTTACGCTTTTCCTGCAGTGGCTTTGCCGAAAGCGCGGGCGGGTGAAATTACTAGATGCTATAGTTGGGATAAATTTCAATTGCCTTCATGGTTTAGAGGAGTCCCTGCATATTGGTCTGATAACGTTGGCGAAAAGGCTGCTCAGCGTTTAGTTGGAATTATGTTCAAAATGCAAAATAAACCTGGAGAATATGCTTTCAGTATCAGTTATGTTGGAATGAATACGGTAGATGATTCGGGTATAGAAGTTCGGGAAGAGGGTTTTCAACGAGATGGTTGGTCACCCTTATTAAAGAGGGGTACGGTAAATGATGATGCTGAAGATAAATAAGAAAATTTATACAGCGTGTGGCGTTATAGCCTTAGTTCTTGCGGCTTGCTCGGATGGAACTTCGATAGAACCGAATACGTTTGCGTATGCCTCGTCTAGTTCTGGATTTGACAATGGGTCTAGCGCGTCTGAGAATGGCAGCGCTCTGTGGAATCCTGAATTGGGTGATTTCCGTGTTCATACGGCGCGTTATGCAATGTCCTGGCCGAAGAACGCTATTGCCGATGGCCGCTGGTTCTGGGAGGTGTTAACGGATGCTGCCGATGGTGGCGAGTCCAGGGTGCTGTGGCCGGTCGAGTTGGACGAAGACGAGGACCCGTTACGGTCTGTTATGGATGCGTGCCATGGCATTTGTGGGACGGCAATCTTGGATAATGGTAGCATGGGTTATAGTCCTTTTGTGACGATAGGTTTCTCGATAGCGAAGGATTCTATGGGTAATCCGGTGCCTGTTGATGTTTCGAACTGGGAAGGCTTATGTGTTACTTATACTTCTGATGCGGCTCCTATGTTGGTGCTGGATTTGGGGGATTCGCTTGCAGAGGTGCTTCGCTATGGTTTGCCGCAGGTCTCCTTGCCTAAAGCGACAGATGGCGTGGCATTCTCGCAATGCTTTAGCTGGAGCGATTTCAAGTTGCCGCCTTGGCTGAGGGATGTTCCTCAATCTTGGAGGAACGACGTTGGCGAACAGGCTGCAAAACAGCTTGTTGCGGTAAGGTTTAGGATTCAGGC
>CAMZFJ010000231.1 GCA_947306025.1 uncultured Fibrobacter sp. | reverse complement strand
GACGTATAGGACTTAATCCTATCGCGAGTTCGAATCTCGCTCTTCCCGCTGAAAAACCCCGAGTCATTCGACTCGGGGTTTTTTCGTTACATACGCATTGTCATCCCGGACGCCGTTCCGGGATCGGCTTTGGCATCGTCATTCCTCTTCGAGGCATGACGAGTTCGCCTCGGATATAGAAACATGCAAGCATGTTTCTGCATCACTCGGCTCCGTCGTCATTCCCGCGTAGGCGGGAATCTTATCGGCCTTTTTTCATCTTGCCTTTGTCGATGTACATGAACGTGTCCGCGCGCTTGAGCACGTCCTTTATGCTTTCGTCAATTTGGCTATTGTAGTCTGCCATTCCGGCCGCAAACGAAATGCGGTCTGTCGGGGACTTGGCTTTGGCTTTGAGTTTTACGACTGACTTGAGCTTTTCAAACAATTCTGAACGTTGGTCGTATTGCACGTCGTATAGGATGATGACAAATTCATCGCCGCCAATGCGGAATACGGGACTGTGGCTGAATATGCTGCAGAAAACCTTGGTGCAGTTCTTGAGATAAGTATCGCCCATGTCGTGTCCGAGCGAATCGTTAATAACCTTAAGGTCGTTGACGTCGCACTCTACAATTGCAAATTTGATTTTGTCTTTAGCTTTGATTTCGTTGTCGATGAGTTCGCACTTTGCCTTGAATGCGGCTGCGCTCCCGACGCCCGTGAGCGGGTCCTTGTTTGCGATGAGCTTTGTATGCTGAAGGTCTTTCCTTAGCCTTTGTGCGGTCTCTTCGAGGCGGTGTTCCAGTTCAACGTTGGTGATACCGACGATGAATGCTTGCGAGTTGCTCTTATCGCTTGCAATTTTTAGGCGGTAATGTTCGATATGCTCGTCAATCTTTGCAAGGAATGGAATGGTATAGTGAGGTGCCGTTTGCAAAATTTCAGAACATTTTTCGAGCGTTGACTTTTCGATAAATTCACTGAACTCGTTGGGAACGTGGATTCGTTTCATGAAATCGTCAAAGCTTTGCGGGCTTGATGATGTGCGTCCTTCCCAAAGGAGCGGGGCGAACTTTTCGCTTACTTGATAATACTTTGCCTGTTGCTTGGCGGTGTTCACGTACACGACCAAGTCGTAGTCGGCGGAAAGCCCGGAAATGATAACGGCCTTTTGCGAAAGATCCCTGTTCCTGCTGATTTTAGAGATGAAGAATGCGTAAATGGTGCAGCACCCGAGCATGAACCCGATGGAATCGCAGGGGGCAAACGGATATGCTTTTTGGAGAAAACCGCATAGTACTGGGGCGAGAATGAATAAAAAACCTGCGGCGTAGTGGCGCCATGTATTGGCGTTTTTCGCGCTTGCAATTCTGTATGCTGTAAAAAGCCCGATAACGAAGAACGTAAAGTATTGGCTGTAGTAAAGGAGATCCCTGCCTGCGCGGGAGATGTAGGCGCCTTCGCTCGATATGTCAAAAATAAACCTGGACTTATAATTTATTACAAGTAATACGAGCTGGAACAATACAAGCGAAATTGAAAGCATCTTGGCGGGGATGGCCTTGTCGCGTTCGATGCTGATAAAGTTGAGGATATAGCTCAGCCAAATGTAGGCCAAAAATGCGGCTGCCGCATGGGAAATTGATGATGAAATGAAAAATAAATCAATGTTGCGGATAGTTCCACTACCAAAAAGACCCCAAATACCATCCTGGAGGCAAAAGAATGTTACCCAGTTCGAAAGATGCATGAAATCTTTGTCTGTTTTTTCGCTTTTGTCTAGTACGAGCTTGAACTGATTCATGAAAATCAGCAAGACGAGAGCGCAAGTGAAAGAAAGAACTGAATAAAGTGGATTAGCCATAAATCTCCATAAACCTATATGCAATATAAGAATTTTATAACTATTTTGCAATGTTTGTAAAAAAGAGTGTTTTCTGTCACTTTTTTGCCGATTTCGGCTAATTTTTTGATTTCCCTTTTTTCGAAAAATTTCTTGACTTTTTTGCTTTTTTTATGGATATTATTAGACGGATATGTAAAACAAGGAGTTTGACCATGAAAACGAATAGCTTTTTGGTCGGTGCCATTCTCGGTGCAGCTGCGGCGGTGGCGGTTACAAAGAAGTTTTTTAAGTGCAGTTCTTGTGAAGAAAACGAAGCTTGCGATAACCCGGTCTTGAAAGATGCCGATGATGCGGTCGAAAAGCTTCGCAATTCCGTGGATAGCCTTCGCAAGGAACTGAACAGCCGCATTGAATCTGAACAGACCTTTGCCGCGAAGTGCGAAGACCTCAAGGAACAGGTCGCCAAGCAGAACGCCGAAATCAACAACCTCAAGAATGTCTGCGAAATGCAGGACGGCCGCAACAAGAAACTCGAAGAAGAACTTGCTGCAGCAGACAAGAAGAAATAAAACGATTAAATGGTTTAAAGCGAAAAAGTCGGCGAGAACGCCGACTTTTTTTGTTACATGTCATCCCTGGCGGAGCCTGTTATCCCGGCCTAAGGTCCCTGAGCCTGCCGAAGGGCTGGAATCGCCTTATTGATTCGTCATCCTGAGCAACGCGAAGGATCCAGTTACAGTTCTTATTACTTCCCGAAGTCCTTCGCTATTTCAATAGCAAGTTCTTCGAGCTTTGCCGCTGATGTTTCGTCGAGTGCGGACTTGAGCGTGACCGTTGTTTCGCAGAACGTGATGTTCTTGAGCGTGTCAAGAATCTCGTGCATTTTCTTCGCTGCCATCGGAGCCCATGTTCCGTTTTCGACAATGCCGACTTTACGGTTGCTGTAATTCTTCGCCTTGATGTGCGTCAAGAACCTTTCGGCAGTGGGGAAGAGTACTGCGTCAAGCGTTGTGGCGCAAATGGCGAGGTGGCTGTAGCGGAAAGCCTGTGCGACCGATTCAGAAATGTAGCTGCGGCACAAATCCTTGATGGTTACGTCCACGCCCTTTGCACGGAGCGATTCGGCGAGTTTCTTCGCGGCTTCGGCTGTGTGGCCGTAAACACCCGCGTAGGCGACGAACACGCCCTGCGTTTCAGGGGCGTAGCTGCTCCAAGTGTTATACTTGTCGATGTAGAAGTTTAAATTGTCCGTAATAACGGGGCCGTGCAACGGGCAAATCGTCTTGACGTCAATTCCAGCGAGTTTCTTGATGACGCCTTGGACTTGTGTGCCGTATTTCCCGACGATGTTGATGTAATAGCGTCTTGCTTCGTCCACCCATTCTTCGCCCAACTTGCCAGAAAGTCCGAACGTGCCGAAAGCATCTGCGGCGAACAGCACCTTTTCGGATGTCTCGTAGCTGAAAAGAACTTCAGGCCAGTGCACCATCGGTGCCGCGATAAATTTTAGCGTGTGCTTGCCGAGCGAAAGCGTTTCGCCTTCCTTGACGGTCTGCGTCTTGGCGCCTTCCGGGAGCTTGACAAACTGCGGAAGGAATGCAAGTGCCTTTGCCGATGCGACAATCGTTGCGTTCGGATACTTCTGCACGAATTCCACAATGCCGCCAGCGTGATCCGGTTCCAAGTGGTGAACAATCAAGTAATCCGGCGTCTTGCCCTGCAATGCATTTTCAATATTCTGCAACCATTCCGATACTTTGTGTGCATCGACCGAATCCGTCACCGCAATCTTTTCGTCAAAAATCACAAAAGAATTGTAAGAGATTCCATCGGGAACTTTGTACTGCCCTTCAAAAAGATCAATCTTGCGATCATCCACCCCGATAAACTTAATGTTTTCGCTAAAATCCAAAATGTTCATGATTACCTCCAAAGGTTTGTAGGAATAATAGTATTTTATTAGAGCCTATTTTGCAAAATTTGAACGGTGAGGGGATGCCTCCCACTGTGTATCAGAATTTTTAAGCCATGCCCTTTCCCTGGCGGCACTCTCGCGTTTCTTTGTTTCTTGATCGATTTTCACAACCGCTTGAGCCCCGCTGAAGAGGCCCTCGGGGCACTTTTTCTCCTTTTCGTCATCATCCTTGTTTCGAAACATCTGCTCGATGAAGGAATATTCTTTCCAGTAGCCATATTTTTCCGTGCCCAAGACTACTTCGTCGATTTTTGCTTCAATGGTCAACTGGCATCGCGAAATCGTGGAACGGTAAAAGTCACACTCGTTCGTATTTTCGCATTTAAGGATTCCATTTACATAAAAGTCGTATGCGTCATCGTCATCAGCCACGACAGTGACATGTTGTAGATTCAAAGTCGAGAAAAAGATAGATGCGCATCCGTTGAGGAATAACGCTGCGACAACAGTAAAGATGTATAATGATTTTCTTTCAATATTCATTTGGTTGTAATGTAGTAAAAAAGAGGATATTGGGGCCAATCTTGACGATGGTGTTTAGTAGTAGTTGTTCCCTTTTTCTATATTTGGACTCGTTTAAAAAACGAAAACACAAAAAGGAATATCATGCCAGCTTTTGATCCAAACGCGAAAAAGATGCTGATTTCGGGCAACGAAGCCATTTCCCTTTCCATGCGTCATT
>CAMZFJ010000230.1 GCA_947306025.1 uncultured Fibrobacter sp. | reverse complement strand
CGGAGCAGACATGATGACCTTCTTAGCACCAGCCTTGAGGTGGGCTTCAGCAAGTTCTGCAGTGAGGAAGAAACCAGTGGATTCAACAACGACGTCTACATCGAGAGCGCCCCAAGTAATGTTGGTCGGATCCTTTTCAGCGAAGATCTGGATCTTGTTGCCGTCGACGATGAGGAAGTTGCCTTCGACCTTGATGTCGTGGTTGAACTGACCGTGGACGGAGTCATACTTCAGCATGTATGCGAGGTAGTCTGCGTCGAGGAGGTCGTTGATACCGACAACCTGGATGTCATTTGCGAAGTTTTCCACAGCAGCGCGGAACACCATACGGCCGATACGACCGAAACCATTAATACCGAGTTTGAGAGCCATTATTGGATCCTTTTTTATATTGTGAAATGTTTGCACCCCCACACGGGGAACGCTCAACTGCACCCAAATCTATTAATTTTTTTTTTAATTGTCCACTAATTCAAAGAAAAATTAAAGGATTGGGAGATTTTTTTAGCAAAAAAACTAGAAGTTACTTCTCCATCACTTCGAGGACTAGCTTTTCGAGCATTTCGAAGCTGGGGGCGCCACTCCAGACACGCTTGATATAGCCATTTGCGTCAAGGAGCATGAGCGTCGGAACCGCATGAATGCCATAACGGCGCCAGAGTCCCTGGTCGGCATCGCGATACAGCGGATACGGGGACGCATGCTGCTTTTTGTAGAACGAGAGGAGCGTATTTTTCTGTTCAGACGAAATTCCGATGACTTCGAGCCCTTGGCTAGAATACTTGTTGTACATTTTTTCGAGCACGGGAAGCGTCTGGCGGCATGGCCCGCACCAAGTTGCCCAGAAATCCAAAAGGGTCGCCTTCGGTGCTTCTTGCCTTTTCTCCGCATTCTTATAGAAGTTATTGCCGAACTTTGCAATTTTGCTTCCGATTGCAGAGCCCGTCAGGCTAGAAATATCGTCCGGGCGTTCCGTCAGCGTCACCGTGAGCGGGATGCGCTTTCCTTCGCGGAAAATTTCAATGGCGATATGCGAACCGACCTTCGCATTTTTCACAACATTCTGGAGTTGCGCGACATTCACCAGTTCCTTCCCGTCAATGCCGATGACCAAGTCACCCGAGACAACGCCCGCGGCAAGGCAGCCCGATTCAGGATGCACGCCAGAAACACGGAGCGCTAGGTGATTTTCATAGAGATCTTTCTTATAAATAAGTCCAAGCCATGGTCCTGCAAAAGCAGAAACCGAGAGGAACGACAAGACGCATAACGCACGTACAATTTTAAACATTAGATCCTCCTAAAACAAATAAAAACCGATATTCAAAGCGGCTGTAAAATGGGCTTCGCGACCGAAAAAATCGTTCTCTTTATGTTCGACAAGCGCACGTCCTACAATATAGCTGGCATCAAGTTCTATACGGCACAAGAAACTCGCATTCTTGAAAAACGTGATGTCGCGACCGTACCCAAGGGTGATTCGAGGCGGGAAATAGCTTTTGTCGTAACGTTCAAACGAAACAAACGAAACGCCTAAGCGCAAAAAATCGTCTTCGCGCATGCCGCGGAAAAAGAACCGCCAATCGGCGCCAATCTCAAAGTAATCGCCAGAGAACAAGGCTACCGCAAACAAATCCGCCGAATGGTGCTTATGAAAGCGATACTCGCCGCTTAACAAAATTCCAGGATGTATGGAGCTCAAGTAATAAACGAGTTCCAGTTCACCGCCAAAGGAAAACGAAGCAAGCGAATCCTTCGCAGGCGCCTCATCGTAGGACTGCTCGATAAAGTATCCAGCGAAAGACTGGACACAGGCAAGCAAAATCGCTACGACAAATATTTTAGCGCTTCGAACCATCATGAACAACCACTAGCGTTTCGGATTCTTAGAATCGTAATCGGCAAGAGAGCTATAGCCGTCTTTCGAAAGAGCTTCTTGAAGTTCCTTGCGCATCGCATGTGCCGCCATCCAGCGGAAAGCCACCACAGAGTAGCACTGCACCGCATCGACGCCAAGCTTGATGAGGTCGTAAATTTTATAGCCGTGGTCAATGCCACCGCAAGCCATCACGCTCATTTGCGGATAATGTTCACGGATAAACTTGACATTCTTGACCATGTTTTCGTAGAGCGGTCGGCCAGACATACCGCCGCAATCGCCATCGGCACGGAGCGGAGTCAGTTCGTTAAACTTGACGCGGACCGGGAGGTTTTCGATTTTCTTGGTCGGATACGTGTTGTCGATGACAACGCCGTTTACGCCAGCCTTCACGAGCGCATCCATGATTGTCGCCGTGTGCGCCTCGGCCATATCCGGGCTGAGTTTTGCATAAACTGCCTTGCGGTAGTTTTGCGCATCGCGATAATTCTTGATTTCAGAGAAAATCTTATCGATGAAGGACATGTCGAGATCGAGGCGGTTCTCCCCCGTATTCGGGCAGCTCACGTTGATTTCGATGTAATCGGCCACGCGGTAAGCGATGGAAAAGCTCTCGATGATATCCTTGATTTTTTCGTTTTCATCGGTCAGGCCCGGCGTTTCGGCAACGGAAATGCCTACGCACATGTGAGCCCTATGAGCGGCAGCAATCTGGGCGTCTGTACGGCGAGTCACCGCTTCGACACCATCGTTATTGAGGCCCATGCTGTTGTGGATGGCACGGTCTTTTTCGATAAAACCGATACGCGGTCTATGCGTGTTTCCCTCGCGCACATGGCGAGTCGCCGTTCCCACAGAAATTCCACCAAAGCCCATATTTGCAAAATCACAAATACGCTTTGCTGTCTTGTTTGCACCAGCCGCAAGCACAATCGGAGCCCCGAAATGGAGCGGATTTGAGCCATCGGCAAAAGTCACCACGCGATTCAGCGTCTTGCTCAGGTCCGGACGGCCGCCCATAAGCGGAATCACTGGAGCGAACCGAGCCACATGTTTCAGGGAATCATGGCGAAATTCCGGATTATTGTGGAAAATTCGACGAATGAGAGCCAAAATGCGGTCACTGACGCGCATGTAGTATTCGTGGTTGATGCAATTATCGTTCATATTCTGTAAGATAGAAAAATCCGCCATCAAAGACACACACGCAAGGCCGATAGAACGAATAAAGGACCTATTGCAGAGCTTTGAAAAAAATTATAATTCTACAAAAAGAGAGAAAATCATGCAAAATCAAATCAAGAAAAATATTCACGAAAACATGCCTCGCTATATCGACATGCTTTCAAGCTTGGTAGCCATTCCATCCATCAGTTTTGACAATTTTGACCAGAAATACGTTTTGGACTCCGCAAACGCCGTCAAGGCCATGTTCGAAAAAGCAGGACTCACGAACATCCAGTTTTTGCTTCCGCCTAGCGGGCGCCCGAGCGTTTACGCCGAAAGCCTCACGAGCCCAGACAAACCAACAGTTCTTTTGTACGCTCATCACGATGTGCAGCCACCCATGAGGGAAGCGCTTTGGAACACGCCACCGTTCACGGCAACGCTTAAAGGCGACCGCCTCTTCGGACGCGGAACCGCAGACGACAAGGCGGGAATCATCACGCATCTTGCAGCACTTGAACAAGTCCGCAGAGAACTCAAGGGCGAAGGACCGAACCTCAAGTTCATCATCGAAGGCGAAGAAGAATCCGGAAGTGCTGGTTTCGAAAAAATCCTCAAGGAAAACGCCGAACTTCTCAAGTGCGATGCCGTGATTGTCGCTGACCTCGGGAACTTTGCCAAGGGTACGCCGTCCATCACGACAACTCTCCGCGGCATGAGCGCCATCAACGTCACGCTCCGCGCAACAAAAGCACCGCTCCATTCCGGCTCCTGGTCCGGCCCGATTCCAGACCCGGCCCAGGCTCTTTGCCGCATGATTGCAAGCCTCACGGACAAGGACGGCAAGATTCTCATTCCGCATTACGAAGATGACATTATCCCGCCGACCAAGGAAGAACTGGAATCGTACAAGTCGCTTGGCATGACCGAAAAGATTTTCCGCAATGACGGTGGCGTTTTGGATCAAGTCGACTTAAACGTTCCTGAAGACGAAATTCTGATTTCACTTTGGCGCCGCCCAAGCATTATCGTAAGTACATTCGAATCGGGTTCTCGCGTGAATGCAGGCAACGTCTTGCAAGATAGCGCTTACGCCCGCATCGGCATCCGCCTTGCGCCCGGCATGGACGCTGTAAAATGCACCGACATGCTAGCCGATTTCCTTAAAGCGCAAGTCCCGAACAACTTGGAAATCACGATCGACAAGGAAGATGGCGCCAATCCGTTCGTCACCGACACAACGCACCCGTTCTTCCAAAAGATGAGCGACGCCATGACGGATGCCTACAACTCCCCCACCAAATTTATTGGCTGTGGCGCAAGCATCCCCGGCGCAGAACTGTTCCGCAATACATTCGGGAACATTCCCATTTTGCTCACCGGCCTCGAAGACCCGGAATGCAACGCCCATGGCGAAAACGAAAGCCTTTACCTGCCCGATTTCGAAAGCGGAATC
>CAMZFJ010000229.1 GCA_947306025.1 uncultured Fibrobacter sp. | reverse complement strand
ATTTTAAATCCGAACCGATATCCATAAAGAGAAACTTCCAAAAGCAGTCGGTGTTCCTTCCAATTTTCAACATCGTAGCTAGCGTTCAAGAAACTTCCCAAGCGAAGAGTCGCGCCAGCATTGTGGATGCGCTCCATAGAAGCCGGTCCCAAATAAAGCAAGTTCTCGCAGGAATAGCCAAGAGAAAGGAACCGGAACGGGCGAATCAAAATGCCAGGAGAATAAGTCCACTCCGTTCCCATAAAATCAGCACTGCGAAACGCCGTAAAACGGCCGCCCAAGAACGCGCTTCGGTCAAAAAGCGGGAAACTATGCGTCAAGTTCCAACGCGATTCGTCCATACCCTTATCGTTAAAGCGGTACTCGAAACCTGCGCCAAGGTGGTCCAAATTTCCACCCACGCGAAACTCGGTAATACCGTCATCGAATTGGTACGAGACAAGCGCACCCTTGGAATCAAGCGACGAAAGCCCGGCCGGGTTCCCGAAAACACCATGCCCACCTTCAAGCGAGACAAAGCCGGATTCGCCGGGAAGATAGGCAAAAGCCGATACGGCCATTGCAAATAGCGATATAACAATTTTTCTCATCAATGATATAATAGAAAAATTGCTATTTTGCTTCACGAGTGTAGGAAACATTTTTAACTTAGTGGTGGTTATATGGCTGCATCTTCGAAAAAAGAAGAAACTGACCTTTTTGACTTGTTGAAGGAGCTGGTAAAAAACTGGAAAATAATGATTCCATGCCTGATTCTATCGGGCTTTGCCGGTATATTCGTAGCCAAATGGATCCGTCCAGTCTATAAAGTAGACGCGCTTCTCCAAATCGAATCCAAAAACAACAAAAATATGGGGATGATGGGCGGACTTGGAAGCCTATTTGCCACAACTAGCCCCGCCGAAACAGAAATCGAGCTCATCAAGAGCAGGCAAATTATTGGCGAAGCCGTCGAAAAATTGCGTCTGCAATATGTCGCAACGCCAATCAATAAATTAGACAGACTTTTGCACCGCGAAGGCCGCATGGAACTCAACAACTTTGATTTCCCATGGGAAACCCTTCCTGATGACGAAGTTGTCAAGCCGTGGATTGCCGAAGCTACAGATAGCCTCACCTATGACCTCTATGATCATAAGGACAAAAAAGTCTTATCCGGCGTCGTTGGCAAAACTTACAGGATTCCATACGCAACCGACACTCTTGTTTTCGGCGTATTCAAGATGATGGCTACCGAAGGGCAGAGATTTAAGCTTGGCAAGCTCGAAAGACTCGATGCGATTGCCAAATTCAAGGATTCCTTTGATGTCAAGGAAAAAGGCAAAAAAACTGGAATCTTGGAATTTAGCTACCAAGACATCTATCCAGATCGCGCTACAAAAATTTTGAACGAAATCGCCACGTCCTATTTAAGGCAAAATGTGGAACAGCGCAACGCCGAAGCGCAAAAGACTTTGGAATTTTTGGAAAAACAGTTGCCCGATGTCAAGGCAAAATTGGACAGCTCACTCCTGAAATACAACACTTACCGCAATAAGGTTGGTTCTGTCGATATCGGCGCCGAAACCCAGATTATCTTGGAAAAGCGCAACAAGCTACAGCAAAGCCTGCTTGATTTACAGCAAAAAAAGCAAAGCGCAATTCGTCTTTTCCAACCGGAACACCCGACCATCAAGACTTTGGAAGATCAAGAGAACAAATTAAAACGTGAACTTGCAAGCAACTATGCGGCCACGAAAAGACTTCCGAACACGCAGCAAGAAGTCCTGAAGCTAACAAACGAAGTTGACATGAGTAAGCACTTGTACACAACCATGCTCAACAACATCCAGCAGCTAAAACTAGTATCCGCAGGCGAAGTAGGGTCGGTCCGCATCATCGATTTTGCAGAAGAGGTATCGAGCCCCGCAAAGCCGAAAAAATCCATGATAGTCTGCGTCGCTCTATTTCTAGGATTACTTTTGGGCGCCACCATAGTTTCAATCAAGAGCAAATTGAACAACGGCGTCCGCGATGCGAACTTCATTGAACGCGAAACAGGTTACAGCGTTTACGCGAAAGTTCCCAAAGGAAACCCCAATGGCAGCAAGGGCACACGTCCACTGGCTGTTGTCGAACCTGATGACATCGCGATAGAGTCGCTTCGTGCATTACGCAGCTCTCTCGAATTCAGCATGGAAGAACAAGGCTGCTCCGTCATTGGAATCTGCGGCCTCATCCCTGGAGTCGGTAAAAGTTTTGTTTCTGTGAATCTGGCCTCCCTGTTTGCAGGACTCGGAAAGAGAGTATTGCTTATCGATGCCGATCTCCGTAAAGGACGTCTTCATAAGGAATTTGGAATTAAGCGGAACAAGGGACTTTCCCAGATCCTCTTGCACTCCGCAACCGTAGAAGAAGTCATCAGCAAAACTGAAGTCGAAAATTTGGAAATCATACAATGCGGCAATGTTCCCAGCAACCCCTCGGAACTTTTAGGTTCTAAATACTTCACCAGTTTGATTGATCAACTGAAAAACCAATACGATATAATAATCATCGATACACCTCCTATCATGCTTGTTACAGATGCAGCACTCGCCTGCCGCGTAACATCGCAAATAGTCATGGTTATCGAATATAACCGCCATAGCATTGAAGCAATCAAGGACGGCATGAAACAATTGCTCAAGGGCAACAACAACATCCATGCAAGCCTTGTCATCAACAAGTACGAACATGGGCTCAACGACGGTTACGGCTACAAGTACGGAAAATATTAAAAGCGCAAGCTAAAAAATAATGGTACACACACCATTATAAAATCACTGAAATTAAAAAGTTCCTTACATGATTGTAAGGACTTTTTTATACTCTTCTAGATACTGCAAAGCGGTTTGTCGGACGTTGTAGTTTTGCAAAACATGACGGCGCCCCAATTCAACAAGTTCTTCGTTTTGTCCTTGTTGAACAAAAAGCATAATCTTTTGGGCTAAATCTTTCGAGTTTTCGGATTCAAAAGTATTCCCCAACAATCGTTTTTCGCCATGTTCAAAAGCCGTCATAATTTCCACGGGGCCCTCGATATTGCTGGACAATACAGGCACACCAGCAACCATCGCCTCGGCCACCGTCAAGCCAAAGCCTTCATAACGCGAAGGCTGTACAAACAAATCAAAATTGCAAAGATTCTCGTAAATCCAATCCCTGGACTTGTTGCCTTCGAAAACTACAACATCATCGATTCCAAGCGAGCCCGACATTTCCCGGAGCAATTCGCGGTCGGCACCATCGCCAATCAAGTGCATCTTGAAGTTTATACCGCTAGGATTATTCCTTTTGATTTCGGCAAGGGCCTTTAACAAAACATCTTGGCCTTTCTGCTTGATGAACAGGCGAGACACCTGTACAAAATGCAAGAGCCCATCGTTAAAAAGATTATTTCTTTTACAATTAATGCCATCGCAAGGAATACCATTTTCGATAAGAACCGTATATTTTCCGGCCTGCCGCCACTCTTCTTGAACCGCTTTCGAAATGGCATAACATACTTTGAAATTCTTAGACTCGTTAAAATTATTCGTCGTATTGTGAATTGTCCGGACAAGGTTCCATTTGCCCAATACCAACCTGGCAATGCCATCGTAATGGACATGAACTATTTCAGGATTAATCTTCCTTAAAAAGAAGTTTAATTTTAAAATAGGTAACGGATTTTTACTTTTTATTCTTCGACCACAACGATAAATACGTATTCGTTTATCGAGGCGGGCAACGATAGATTCCTCAATCTTATCATTAATAACAATCAGCGATATATCATTCCCTTCAACCTGCTGATTGACAATGTCGACCAACATGTTTTCAATTCCGCCGGTCGAAAGCCCCCACAACAAATGCGTTATTTTCATAGTGGGCCCTAGAAACTACTTATGTTCACACTTAGACATGCCCCAATTATAGACAATATCTATTTTCGGAGTTTTCACGTTGTATTTTCTGGCAAGATCCACAATAAAGCGCAAACCGAACGGGAAATCTTCCGTAAAGTAGCGGCTTTCAAAATCCGGCACCCAACCATTTTCAACTTCTTTCATAGGAGACTTGATTGTCTGAAAAGCCTTGATAGAAGCCAATTTACTTGCCAAGGACTTTGCATCAACGGATTCATAATATTCCAAAAGCGAAGGAACCGCGCCTTGATTCATCGGCAAAAGTTTAAGCAATTGCATGAACTCGGCGTCCATGTCTATAAGCCATTGTGCAGCATCCTCAGTCCACTCTTTATAAAAAAGAGTACAATGATCATATGGAGTGCCATTCCAGTCATGCCACATACTGTATAGGCGCCCGGTGTGCAAAATCGGATTGCTATTCGTCAAGCAAGCTTCATAAAAACTTCCCAGCAATTTCGTCGGGGTTTTGAAGAGCCGGCCAACAAGTTCCACAAAAGTTTCTTCGTTTTCAATATTTTCCGCCGCAATCGCCAAATTCGGTTTATACCCCAACAAATTAGCAGACTGGCCGTATT
>CAMZFJ010000228.1 GCA_947306025.1 uncultured Fibrobacter sp. | reverse complement strand
GCAGGCCCGGCGCAGCAACAGAGATTCCCCGAAATGCAAAATGGATATCGAAGCTCTTGAAAACACGACTTTCGCGGCCATCGTCGAGAAAATCCAAAAGGTTCGCAAGCGTGGCGAACTTCTTGAAAGCATTCAAGGGATTTTAAAGAAAAACTTCGAATCCATCGAAAACGAGCACCAAATCGAATGCCAGAAAATCCGAAACATCATCGAAGGCGTTCCCGGCGAACTCGTTGGCAACACGCGTGAAATGCGCGAAGTAAGCAAACTCGTGCAGCAAATCGCCCCCACGAGCGCAACCGTCCTCATCCGCGGAAAAGCAGGCACTGGCAAAGAATACGTCGCCCGCAGCATTCATGAACTTTCGGACCGCAAACAGAGTCCGTTCATCGCGCTCAACTGCGACGCCCTCAGTGAAGGCGCCAACTCCTTTGAAAGCGAGCTTTTCGGCTTTGAACGCGGAGCATTCACAGGCGCCACCAACAGGCACATTGGCAAAGCCGAACAAGCAAACGGCGGCACACTCTTTTTAGATGAAGTCGCTGACCTCCCGCTCACTGCGCAAATAAAACTTTTGCAGTTCATTCAAGACCAAACATTCAACCGTTTGGGTAGCAATATCGTTCAGCGCAGCAACGTGCGCATCATCGTAAGCACCGGCAAGAATCTCGAAGCCATGATGCAGCGCGGCACATTCCGCGAAGACCTTTACTACCGCTTAAACATTTTCCAGATTTCGCTTCCAGAACTCATACAACGTAAAACAGATATTTTGCTATTGGCCGATCATTTCATCGAAAAGATGAACTTAAAGTACGGCAAGAAAATTCTGCGTTTAAGCACGCCCGCCATCGACATGCTCATGAGCTACCACTGGCCGGGAAACGTGCGCGAGCTCGAAAACTGCATTGAACACGCATGCCTTGCGACAACTGACGTCTGCATCAACGCCTACGATTTGCCGCCCACGCTGCAAACAGACGTCACCTCCGGGACGTCCGTGCTGCCCGAAGGCAACAGCCCGCTTGCAACCCTGATGGACAGCTACGAGCGTGAAATTCTAAGCGAAGCGCTCCGCCGTCATGACGGTAACATGAGCGCCGCCGGTCGCGACCTTTCCGTAAGCCCGCGCATGATGCTATACAAAATAAGGCGGCTAGGAATAGCCGCCTCGAATTAAGCATTAAAACAAGACTTTACTGGATTCTTCGGCCTCTTGACCGAGGCCTCAGAATGACATGCGAGGCGAATGCCACAAAAAATGCTTGCATTTTTTACGGCTGAGCCGATGCTGTCATGCACTTGTGCAATGACACTACAGTCACATTTTTATTTAGCGAACAACAGCAATGCTGTAAACCGGAAGCATTTCCTTCGGAGATTCACTCTTGCTCACCTTGCCATTGTCATACTTGTACAAGCCGCCCTTAGAGCCGCGGTCGCCAATGTAAAGCACGCCGTCTACGTCGTCAAAGAACAAAGAACCTTCAACATCGCTCACGTCAGAAACAGCCTTAGCATCCTTCTTGGAAAGGTCAACCTTCATCAGTGGCACATCACCGAAACCCTTGTAGACAGCTGCATAAGCAACACCTTCTTCAGAGTCTACAGCAAAAGCGTATACACCACCGCCGAGCTTCTTGCCATCAACAACCAAAGAAGAATTCTTCTTGGCAAAGTCAACAACTTCGATACCGCGAGCATCGTCTGCATCAGTACCATAGTTTTCGTTGTATTCACCCTGAGATGCAACATAGAGCTTACCCTGAACAAAGCCCATTGCAGTCGGGTTCTTCTTAGCAAGCTTAATGGTATCGAGCAAGTCGCCATTGTCAAGCTTGTACAAAGCAAGAAGGCCCGGAGCCGGATAAGCATAATTTTCAGAACGCTGGAAGAGAGCGAACAACGTATCACCGCTCACTTCGAAATCAACGAGGTTCGGGGTCGTGGCCTTGCCCTGATTGAACTTCTTCGTTTCAACAGTTTTTGTCACCTTTCCGTCCTTCACGGAAATCTTCACAAACTTGGCAGCACCTTCCAATGCAACCCAGACTTCGTCCTTGTTAGCCTTCACGACATCGCTCGGGTTCGATGCATCGTCCAAATCAATCTGCCACTTGACCTTGTCTTCAGAAACGTCAACAAGAGCAAGGTTGTCAGCAGCGAGTCTTTCAAGAACAAAAAGATTGCCATCAATGCCGACCAACTTAGAGTCCTGATTGAAAGAAAGCTTCTTGTCAGAAACGCCATCTTCAAGAACCCAGCGGAGTTCACCGGTCTTGTAATCAGAACCAAATACGTAAACCGAACCCGGCTTTAACGGATCGTCATCAGCAGAAGTGGAGTCCGAACAAGCCTGCATATAGAACGCAAGCGAAGAACCTGCAAGGAGTGTAAGGAGTTTTTTCATTTTGTACCTCTTTATGTTGTCGCAGCAAAAAGCGTTACACGTTTTGCAAAGCCTTTACTGCGCGGGGTTAAAACCCCTGTGTTAATGTTAATTTGTATTCTCGCCCCGGAGTCGGGAATGATATATAGGGATTTCTATAAGTTTCATCCGTCAAGTTCCTGAGCGCAAAAACAAGTCGTGTTTTTTCAAAGGGAGTGTAACCAAGCGAAAAATGATGCAAGTCAACAGCAGGCTGCTTTATGCGATTCGCTCGATCATCAAAAATTTCAGTACGGTATTCCGATGTCCATGTAAAATCAAGATGGTGCGGAAGGTCAAACCGAGCTTCGGCATAGTACGAGCGCGCAGGCTCATTCGGGAGTTGCTTGCCGTAGTAATACGATTCATCGCTACGGTCTTCTGCATCTTGGAATGTGGCGCGCAAAATCACAGAGAGCCACTTTTTCGGTTTGCTTTCCAGTTCCGCTTCGAGCCCGCGTACATGCGCCTCGCCCACATTCATGGGTTTAGCAACGCTTGCACTCACTAACCAATAAATTCCATTTTCAACATGCGTCTCGAAATACGTCGCACGAATCGCCGTATTGCTTTTCGGAATCATGTAATAGCCACCCACTTCAAAACGCAAAGCGGATTCATCTTTAAGATTCGGATTCGAAAGCATTCCAGGAAAAACACCGTAAAGTTCCATCAGTTGCGGAGTCCGAGCAAAACGGCCAAAACTTAAATTTCCACCATAGCGCGAATTCGGAGCGTCATAGCGAACAAAGCCACGGCTAGTCCATGAAAAATCCCGACTTTCTGCAGTTTTAATCGTGAGCGAAGTTGTCGGCTGCACAAATTTTCCACCGTGAATATCATCGCTATTAAATATTACAGAAGCCTCGCCGCCAATAGAAAGATTTTTGACAACATCATACGAAACATCGCCCGAGACATTCGTCGCCACACGCATCAAGTTCCATTTATTCGATGATGTTCCACGCTTTTCATAATACGAAGCGTCCAAAGACAAACGCAAATTTGCCTCCAGTCGTTCTCCAGAATAATTCGCTACAACTTCAGGAACAAGGCTATAACCCGCAGCGCCATATTCTTGCACGCCCGGCAAATCATAGCCCAAATGATCTAGCGGATAATAGGAATGCGAAGTTGCCTTTTCGTACTTTCCCGTCAACGAGAGTTCCAACCAAAGCCAGCCGAGCAACTGCGGAAGTTCTGCACGATACGTTGTCTGCGCAAATTCGCCCTTGTAGCCCGCCACCGATGTCTGGTAATCGTCACGTCCTGGGTTTCCGCCTTCCGAATGACTAAAGTTAAAATTCAACGTCGAGAACACGCCATTCGCATGCAAAACACGAGCTTTGAAAAGTCCGGAATATTCGGTAAATTCTGCATTCCGGCGTTTGTCCGAAAAATCGTCATCGGGATTGTACGGAGTCCCGTTATTGCTGCTAAATTCGTAATCGTTATCGCTGTGCCGCGCCGACAAAGACGCACTCACCGAAGCGCTATCTGTCAAGCGAGAGAGCAACTGCGTCGAAGCTTCCCACGTGTTGTGGCTACCATAACTCAAAAGCACACGACCCGACTTTTTCTCTTCAGGCTTGAGCACTGCTTCGGCAGGCTTGGAACCCTTCGTGATAAAGTTGATGGCTCCGCCAATGCCGCGACCGCCAAATTTTGCAGGAACTCGATCCTTGTAGACTTCAATCTTTTCTACTTGATTCAAGTCAATCGTGCCCAAATCAACGGCACCGCCAGAGGCATCGTTCAGCGGGACACCGTCCATGCAAACGACAATGTTCTTTGCCGACACACCGCGAATGCTCACCGTCTGAAAACTCCCGACACCGCCCTGGCGCGTGTACTGCACGCCCGGAAGCGACGACAAGACCTCGGCTGCCGAAAGCCCGCGACCTTCCCAAGATTCCGGCATGACCTCGGCATAGCTCGAAGAAGCCTGCAACGGCTTTACGTTTTCTGACGATGTTCCGTAAACAGAAGATTCGCCAAGATCCTGAACGAATTCTTCCGAAAAAGAAAAAACGCTCGCAAGCAGTACGGCCGCGCACACGCGAACGCCCAAGAGACTGC
>CAMZFJ010000227.1 GCA_947306025.1 uncultured Fibrobacter sp. | reverse complement strand
TTAGCGCTTGGGGATTCCCTTCTATAGACATTCGCTTTGGTAGGGCTTTTGGAAACCTGATCGCGGTGCATTTCTCCTTTGGTGGCGGATTGGTCAAAGGTGAAGGAAAAAGGCACCAGCAAGACTATGCTGTAAATAGGATTGTTGTAGATGATGTTATTGAGTCCGAAGACAAGCAACCTGCTGGAATCATGGATGAAACAGTTGATTCTTATGGATTTTATGGCTCGCTTGGATTGGGCTTTACCGTTTATCCGTTCCGTGATCCGGCTTCGCCGTTGAATGGACTTTTTGTAGGAATTGCGGGTGGACTTGATATCTCTATGGCGAGAGATGATAATTATGCTACGGAGTATTGTACGGTCGGCGGCTTATTTACCCGCTATGAACTTGGCAAGGATTGGTGGGTGAGCGATACCTGGTCTATAGGTGTTGGATTTTCTTTTACCAAATTGGTATATGAAGCCGAAAATGAAGGCGAAGAGCCGAACCATCATGTCATAGGCCTTTTCTTTAGACTGACACGCGGTTAAAAATCAGGTTTTGTATCGATACCATTGACGAGCAAATTTGTAATCGCTTCGTCGCTTCCCATTTTGTGCTTGTCTGTAATGTTGCGCCCGAAGGTTTTGTGCCAATCGAAACTGTCGGGCACAAGCCAATCGAATGCCGGCCATGGCTTGATAAAGCCCGGCGGCAACAGCTTGTAAAGCTTTTCAGAATTAATCGTCAAGTCTCCGACGCGCGGAGGCATCGGACCGCCTTCGATACGCGGCACTCCATGCAATAGTTCGGCGGGGTAGCCGCCGACCGCGTTCACGATTTGTCCTACGTTGTACAGCGAAACGCTACGTGGGCCGCCGCAGTTGTAGATTCCTGCGGGGAATTCATGTTCCAAGATGTATTGCACGGTGCGGCAAAGGTCCGGGCCCGAGAGCGGGTTTCGGTATTCGTCGGTGAACAAGGTCGCTGGGCGGCCGGGGCGGAACCGGTACGTGATCCAGTCAATGGCGCCGGCGCATCCGCCAGGTGCGTAGTCCATTGGAAGTGGCACTCGGAGAATCACGACGTCGGGCTTGATGGCGGGAAGTGCATCTTCGGCGTCGGCCGGGTGATTGCCGTAATTGGGGATGGGGTCTTTCGGGTCGGTCTCGACGTAAGGGCGGTTTGGCTTCGTCTTTTCGTTGCCGCTAAAGACCATGTCGGCAGAAATGCGGATGAGCGTGGCGTTGTAGCGGGCCGCGAATGTGGCTGCATCGACGCCTTGACTTACGTTTAAAAGCCTGCTTCGGGCAGGGTCGCATTCGCAAGCCTTGAGCGCGCAGTTCCCGCTGGCGTCAATGACGGTCCCGAAATGGAACTTTTCGAATAGCTCTCCCAAGCGTTCGGTTTCTTCGGCATCAATTCCAAAAACGTTGTCGCCAAAAACGCAAGGATGCTTGATCGGGCGTATGCCGATAACGCCGGGCACATCTTGCGCTTGCGCGGCTGGGCTTGCCACAGTGCTTGGAATTGCTGTGGTTGCGCCGTAAAGCTTGTTGAAATGCCGGAATAGCGCAAAACCGGGAACGCCGTTCAACCCGAGAATCAAAATCGGGAGGCGAATCGCACGCATCTTTAACGGATATTGTGTTGCTGTCGGCATTACCTTTGCGTTAACGCCCATTTGTAATAGCCTGCGATTTGAAGCGGATGATCGAACGTGCCGTCTGCAATCTTTGCCTGAAATTCTTCGTCCGTGTACAGGAACGTTTCGATGTCTTCGGTATCGTCAAAATGCGTTTTACCCAGGCGTTCTACGCCATCGATAAACACCACATGGAACTTCCCGCGATGCCTATCCGGATTCACCGGAAAATTCCCGACATACATCACTCCGTTATTGTCATTCTTGGCTAAGGTCGCTGCCTGTGCTGAGCAAGGTCGGAGCGAGCCAGCCGAAGCGTCGGCATCGCTTTTAGACGTCATCCTGAGTGGCGAAGCCACGAAGGATTCAGTCATTTTCTTTATCAAGACTTTACTGGATGCATCGGCTGTGCCTCTGCATGACGATGATGAACTTGTTTCACATCTCTCGTCTCTCGTCTCTAGTCTTTCGTCTAAACAATACCCGCATTCTTCTTGCAATTCTCTAATCGCGGCTTCTTCCGGCGTTTCGCCTTTGTCGATAATCCCCGCCGGGAATTCAAGTGCAATCTTTCCTGTCCCGTGGCGGTACTGTTTTGTCATGACCCATTTGCCGTCCGTTGTGCGCGCCAAAATCAGCACCCAGTCCGGTTGCCATAACGTATAAAAGTCGTCGATGACCTTTCCGTTCGGCAATTCGCATTTTTCCTTGGCGACTTTCAGCCATGGCGCGTTTACCAAAAATTCCGAATCCAACAATTTCCACGGTTTCATGCATGCAAAAGTAGAAATTTGAAAGTAGTCATCCTGGAGCAAGGCGCAGTCGCCGCGATGGTTGGTGTGCTTGCTGAAGTGTGCCGGGGTCGGCATCTCGTCTCGTGTTCTATCGTGATTCATATAAAAATAGGGTGATTCATATGTATTTTGAAATTTTCGAAATTAGTGTAAATTGCTGAATTTTGCTAAAAATCGCAATGTCTGTATCATTTTTCTCTTGTTTTTAGTTGCTTGTGAACGTATATTTGTCTTCGTAAAGGAGGTCAAAAAATGAAACCAATAACCGAATATCAAGATTACCGAGTGTACATGCTTGATTATTTCGACTGGCGCAAAAGAACATCCGTGTTTTCTTGGCGCGAGTTCTCAAAACAGGCTGGGTTTTCTTCGCCATCGTACTTGAAACTTGTTTGCGATGGAAAGAGCTCCCTGAGCCGCGTGGGCGTGCTGCAAGTGGCTGCTGCCATGGAATTGAGTGAGTTTGAATGTGAATATTTCAAACACATGGTCGATTTCACAAATGCAAAGGAGGATGGCAAGAAAAAAGCAGCCTTCCGCAAAATGGAAGGACTTGCCAACGAGCAGCATGCCCGCGTTATGAATGCCGATGCGTTTGACTATTATGAATCGGCTGTAAATTCCATCGTACGCGAACTGGCTCCGCTCATGCCGGGCGCGCTCCCGGGCGATCTTGCCAAAAAAATCAAGCACAACTTTACCGCGCAAGAAATCCGCGACTCGCTCAAGCTCTTAGTCAAGTTGAATTTTCTAAAGACTAAAGGCGAAAACGTTTACGAACAGACCGATAAAATCATTACTGGTTCCAGCGATTCGCTTGCGCTTGCGCTCCGTTCCATGAACCGCCAAATGATTGACCTTGCACGCGAAGCCATTGACAAAATCGAACCTGCTGAACGTAACATTTCGGGCGTGACTGTTGGAGTCAACGCCGATGCTCTTAAACGCATCAAGGATATAGTAACCAGTTGCCGCAAGCAAGTCGTTGCTATCGCTGGTGAGTGCAATAAAATCAATCAGGTCTATCGTTTAAATTTACAGCTTTTCCCGCTGACGGATAAAGTGTAGGGAGGAAACATTATGAATATGAAAAAATTTCAAAGGAGGATTCCTATGAACATGAAAAAAATCATACCGCATACGCTTGCTGCGTTGAGTATCGCAGGTGCGCTGAGCGCTTGTTCCGACAATAAGGTTGTCGGTGCCGATGAACAGGACAATTCCATGGCGCAGGGGTCGAGTTCGTCTGTTATTCCGGGGTCTTCGAGTTCTATCAGCGAACTGGATTTCATTCCGAAAGAGACGTTGGCTTTGCTTAAAAGCGTCCGCAAAGGCGTTGCTGTGACAATTCGCTTTTTGCCAGATGGAGCTGGGGCGTATAAAAAGGATACGGTTAAAGCTGATGAAACTTTTGACAATATTGTGAAATCGATTCTTGATGCGGATTCCGTTCGTTTCATGGGCGAGGATTCTGTATATGAAAATATCATGAATATGCCGCCTGATCAAAATAGAAGTACGGCTTTGAAAGAATACCGGCTGAATTTTCAGACGAATAATGAAATTGATATTGTTATGAAGGATAAGGAAGGATTGGTCCATGGACCGATAGGTTCTTATTATGGAATTGTAGGGTATCCTGAAAAAGCCCGAGGCGTAGTTTGCTTGAGGCAACCTGAAGACATTATACAAAATGGCGGAGCTTGGGATTTTCGTTACGAATTGTACTTGAATAATTCAGACTCCACTTCTGGTATCGTTCTTGAAAAACATTTGGTTCTTCCTGATTCTGCTACTGGGGAACAGTTTAAACAAGATTGTGCTCTTGAAAATGGCAGTGTTGGTATGGAAAATAGGACCGAATATATTTTTGGAAACACTTATCTTAAACTTTCTTGTAACATTCCATTAGCTACTACCGAAGGCATTCCGACTTACAAGGACCCTTATTGGAAAAAATATGGAGCTCGAGTTATCGAAAGTTGTACAACAACGATAAGTATCGATGACATTGAGTATTGATGGATCCCATATCTCCTGAAATAAAGCAGGCTTCCGCTCATGAGAGCGGGGGCTGTTCATTTAACCTTATCACCATAACAAGAAGCCCGCTCCGATTGGAGCGGGCTTTCCCTAAACCACAATTTTTTTGAAT
>CAMZFJ010000226.1 GCA_947306025.1 uncultured Fibrobacter sp. | reverse complement strand
AAACAAATTTTATAAAATAAAACAAAATAATACAAACGTTATTTTATTAAAAATTTACTAGAAGGTCAGCCTAAACGGGCTGACTTTTTTAGATGATAAACAAAGCAATTGCCAAAAGCACAAAGACGCAGCCGCTAAACCAGTTGAGGTTGCGGTTTGCCTTGGGAGAAGTCAAAAGGTACTTTTTGACAGTTCCTGCTAAAAGCGCGATGCTTCCGAAAACAATCATCGTCGCCACGATAAATTCGGCACCAAAGATTGCCATTTGCAAACTCGGATGAATCGGACGGTCCAAACGCACCGCAGGCGGGATTAGCGAAAGAATAAAGAGAATCACCTTCGGGTTCGTCAAGTTCATGATGACACCACGGAAGTAAAGCTTGCGCGCAGAAGGAACGTTTAGCTCTAGATTCTTCGACTCCCCCCTATCGCTACGCTCCAGGGTCCGCTCAGGATGACACATGGTTGGTGAGCTCGCCGAACCACTCTCGTCTAGCTTCACCGTACCCACGCGAACCTGAAAACTCTTGTACGCAAGGTACAGCAAGTAGGCGGCCCCAAGGCACTGGATTACGAAAAACGCCGTCGGACTTGCAGCAATCAGCGCTGAAACGCCAGCCACCAAAAGGCAAGTATGTATAGCGATTCCTGTACAAAGCCCTAAAATAATGCAAAAGCCGAGACGCGCTCCATATGTAGCACTTTGCGCAAGCACAAACAAATTATCAGGTCCCGGGGCAATACCAATAACAAGAGCAGCGATAAAGAATTCTAACATATTTGTAGATAGTTAGTAGTTACTAGTTAATAGTTACTTCGCCCTTCGGGCTAGTTACTAGTTAGTAGTTAATAGAGATTGCAATATAAAAATTTCTAGTAATTAGTAACTTGAAACTTGGAACTGCACCGAAGGTGCAAATCACAACTTGCTCAAGAACTCGTCCACACCCATTTCGTTGAGGTCTTTTTGCAGACTATCCAAGACATCGTCTGTAATCGGAGTGTGATTTTGCTCACGTTCTTCAGCACGATTGTTCGAAACTTCCACGAGCTTCTTGAGTGTATTCGCGACCTCGCCCACGGTACCGTCCTGACGCATCACGACATCCAAAACCTTCGAAAGCCTCTGGCGCAACTTTGCAAATTCTTCGCGGTCCAGCTCAGAAACCTCCCCATGATAGCACATCAAGGGAGTCTGGCACCGAGCACACGGGAACACCATCATGTTTGAGAAGTCCCCGTCTATCTGGACCTTAAATTTCGTTCCGCAATGCGGGCATTCGATATCCATTTCACTCATGTACTATAATGTAGAATTTTTTACAATCCCATGCCAAATACAATTACAATATTTTATTTTTGCAACATATAAACCAAAAACCAAATAACTAACGCCTAAATATGCTTTGCCATTGGCTCTATCAAACAACTCACATTGACCTTTTCGACGGTCGTTTGTTCCGTGCGGGTGCCGCCGCCATGCTTTCCATCATCTTGGTGCTGTTCTTTATGCCCAAGTACATCCGTTTCTTGCAAAGGCTCGACGCCACCAGCGACTTCGACAAGGACGGCAAGACAAAATCGCCTCCTATCATGGGCGGTCTCCTTCTCGTTATCGTTGTTGAAGTAGTTTCGCTGCTCGTCTGCCAGATGAACGGCTACACCATTTCGACACTCGTCATTCTAGCATTGTTCAGCGCCGTGGGCGCCACCGACGACATGGCCAAAGTCCGCGCCAAGCGTCTCATCAACCAGGGAAAGCTCAAGGCCGCCGAATACATGGACAAGGCCGATGGCATTTCCAGCACTCTTCGACTGATCCTTTACTTTTTATTCAGCTTTGTTGTTGCCGTTTTCTGCTACAAGTTCATCCCGGAACTCAAGGGCGACCTCACCATTCCGTTCTGCCCCATCGACGTGTTCCAGATCCACCTCCCCAACTGGATTTTCGTGGCATTCATGACGTTCGTTATCGCCGCATCTGCAAACGGAACGAACTTTACGGACGGCCTCGACAGCCTTGTTTCTGTGCCGATTCTCACCAGCATGTTCTTCGTCGGACTTGTAGCCTACGTGAGCGGAAACTTTATCTTTAGCCAGTACCTGAGCGTACCGTACCTCCCCGGCTGCGATGAACTTTTCCCGATGGCAACCTCCATTGCTGGCGCGTTGCTCGCTTATCTGTGGTTCAACAGCCCTCCGGCCGAAATTTACATGGGCGACGCAGGCTCTGTTGGCTTTGGAGCCACCATCGGCATCATGTTCATTCTCGTGCAAGCAGGGCTTTTCCTCCCCATCGTTTGCATCATCATCATCGCCGAAGCATGCTCCGTGCTCATGCAGATTACTTGGTTCAAAATCACGAAGAAGGCAACCGGCACCGGCAAGCGCATTTTCCTTTGCGCCCCGCTCCATCACCATTACCAAAAAAAGTGGGACGGACGTTTCCCGAGCAAGCCGCTCATGAACTCCAAGATTGTGTGGCGCATGCACTTGGTGAGCATCTTCGCGCTCATCTTCAGCATGGTCGTGTTCTTCGGCATTAGGTAGGGGACGGATTCCCCTAACACCCCTTTTGGCAAGATTTGAAAAAAATGAACAGCATTATTGAAATTTTAAACGCTGCGGGTCAGCAAGAATTGGCGGCCCATCTTGAAACTTTGACGGGTGAAGCCCGTGCAAATCTCGAACGCGATATTTTGAGCCAAGATTGGCAAGAATTGAAAGCTTTGCATGCCGAAAAATCAGCGGCCAACTTAAGCGACAACGTTTCTGCGGACCTCACACCGATGCCGTGGAAACTCGCGACAGACGATCTCCGTTACGATTTTTGGAAAGAGACCGGCGAGATTCTTTTGAGCAAGGGTAAAGTCGCTGCATTCCTCGTCGCAGGCGGACAAGGTTCCCGTCTCGGTTTCGACGGCCCGAAGGGCATGTTCGACATTGGGCTTCCGAGCCACAAGAGTTTGTTCCAGTTGCAGGCAGAACGTTTGCGCAACTTGGGCGCCCGCGTTGGTCACGCGATTCCGTGGTGCATCATGACGAGCCCGCTCAATCACGAAGCGACAGTCAACTTCTTCAGCGAAAACAATTTCTTTGGCCTGAACCGCGAAGACATCCGTTTCTTTGAACAGGGCACCATTTGCGCCCTCACCGCTGACGGAAAGGCTGTCCTCGATGGCGAAGACCATTTGGCTCTCGTTCCCGATGGAAACGGTGGATGCTTCCGCGCACTCGCCCAGAGCGGAACGCTCGCCTGGCTTGTAGAACGCGGCGTACAATACGTGTTCCTGTACAGCGTCGATAACGCCCTCTGCCGCATTTGCGACCCGGCATTCATCGGAGCGCTCGCCGAAAAAGGCACTATCCTCAGCGCCTCGAAGGTCGTGCACAAGGCCGGCCCGAACGAAAAAGTCGGCATTTTCGCCTTCCAGAACAAGAAGCCGGGCGTTGTCGAATACAGCGACCTTCCGGAAAACTACCGCGACATGACGAACGCCGATGGCAGTCTCACGTTCGACGGCGGCAACATCGCTATTCACTTGTTTAAAATCAGCGGACTTCGCAAGTTGCAGACGAGCAAGCTCCCGTGGCACACCGCCCGCAAGACCGTTTGCGGCATCGAAAAATGCTTCAAGTTCGAACAGTTCCTCTTTGATGCATTCCCACAGCTCGGTTCCATGCTCCCGTTCGGCGTCGTCCGCGAAGAAGAATTCAGCCCCGTCAAGAATGCCGAAGGCAACGATTCTCCGAAGACCGCACGCACGATGATCGGCAAGCTCCACCGCGATTGGCTCCGCAAGGCCCACGTGAAAATCGACGAAAAGAAACTCTACGAAATTTCGCCGACCATAAGCTATGCAGGCGAAGGCCTCAAGCAGAGCATCTTTGACCGAGAACTCGGTCGAAACATTCTGGAATTTGAAGAGTAGCGCCTCACAGCGTGTCATTCTGAGCGGAGTGTAACGGAGTCGAAGAATCTAATAAAATATGTTTTTGAGATCCTTCAACTTCGAGGCTTCGCCTCTACGTTCAGGATGACAACCGAACAATGAACAAAATAAAAGTCATAACATACAGAATTTTACTTTTCGTTCTGCTTCGGTTGCCGGATGTTTTCTATTCGGTTCTTTTTACTGTTGTTTTTCCGATTTATAAAGCGCTTCACAAAAAGCGCGCTTATAGGCGTGTGGAAAAACATTTGGAACTCGCGCGAGAATACATCGCCAACAAAAGCCACGCATCCACAAACAGCACATCAAACATAAACTGCGCGCCACTCCAACACACAACCGCACGAGACGTTTTCAAGGGCATTTACTGGAATGCGCTAGAATCTTATCGCGGACTCGCCCGCTTCAAAAGCGTTGAAAAACGGATTGTCTACGAAAACGAGCACATCATCCGTGACGCCATCGCCGAATGTTCCAAAGCAAACGCCCCCATCGCAGGCATCAGCATCCATCAAGGCGCATTCGAGCTCATGCACCGTAGCCTTTGCCGCTATAGCGAACACGTGCATCTCATTACCGATTCCGTCGGCGACATCGCCTTCCGCGAAGTCCTCAAGAATCTCCGCAGCGACCCGCACCTCACCGAATAC
>CAMZFJ010000225.1 GCA_947306025.1 uncultured Fibrobacter sp. | reverse complement strand
CATCTACAGTTTCCATACCTACACTCCGGTGACGTTTACGCACCAGGGCGCTGCATGGATTGACGACCCGTTCTTCAAGATTGAACGCCCGTGGCCGGGCGACTACGCCGCCCCCGAAGGAGATTGCGCTACTCGACTCCATGTGGAATTTGGCAAGTGGGACAAGGCCCAGTTGCAGGCGAGCATCCAGAACGCTCTTGATTTCCGCGCCAAGTACGACTTACCGGTAAGCTGTAACGAGTTTGGCGTTTACGTACAAGTTCCTCGCAAGTATCAACTCGCTTGGATGCGCGACTTCCTCGACATCCTCCGCGACGCCGACGTGGGTTACAGCTACTGGAACTACAAGAATCTGGACTTCGGCCTTGTTTCGAAGGGCGAATCACTGCACAACAATCTGGAGCAGTACAATAACCCCGAACGCCTCGACCGCGAACTCATGGAAATGATCGCGAAAGGGTAACGGCGGAGCCGCAGTAAGCAGCCAGCAGAACTCAGAATTTAGACAAGAACGCCTCGGATTAAATCCGGGGCATTTTTTACTATTGAGCAACTAACAAATAGCACAATTGCCACAATCCCTTGCTAACAGTTGTTGACAAAATGAACGGTCAAAATTCCGACCCCTTGCATTTTATTTTTGGCTTATATATTTTTTAGTACGGATCCATTGAGGATGCCATCCGGTCCAGCCGGGCGTTAATATATCAGTTACTTTTATTCTAACAACTAACAAATAGGATACTCATGGCAAGACCCATCAGAGAAACTCCGATTTTGTTCGGCGAGGATGCTCGCCGGTTTATCGCCCGTATGCAGGAGAGGCACCCCGAAACTCCGGAAGCTCGTGCCCAACGTTTACGGGACTACGAATTTTTCCTAAAAGCTTTTGAACGAGGCATGCGAGAAAAGCGTGCCCGCGAAGCCGCTAACGGAGGTAAAGATCCATGGTTCGACAATATATAGATAACGAGTCTATTCGATTTATTCGACTGCAACCATTCAACAAAGTCAAAAGTTTTGACTGCGGAGATGCTGATTTAAACGATTTCATTTTAAATCGCGCAACTCTTTTTGACAAATACATGTTAGCGGTCAGCTACACCTGTGTTGACATCAACGACACCAGCAGGCCTTTAGCCTATTTTAGCTTGGCAAACGACAAAATCGCTACCAGCGACTTTCCTAGCATGACGGAATTCAACAGATTCCGCCGTAAACAAGGATTCCCGAACGAGAAAAGGCTAAAAAGCTACCCCGCCGTGAAGCTCTGCCGCCTAGCCGTTGACATCTGCGCCAAAAAGCAAAAACTCGGTACACAAGTTCTAAACATCATCAAGTCCATGTTCGTCATCAACAACAAAACAGGCTGTCGCTTTATAACGGTTGACGCCTACTTGGCAGCAGTTCCGTTCTACGAAAAGAACGGATTCCGCATGATGAATCTCGAAGACAACGATCCGCATACACGATTGATGTACTTCGACTTGATGGATCTGGTGGCGTAAGGCAATAAACGGAAAAAGACCTACTCGACTCCGAATTCATGGAAATGATTGCGAAGGGGTGAGTTAGAATTTAGAACTTAGAGCTTAGAACTTAGAGGTTCGTCCTGAAAGGAAAGTCGCGACCGATAGGATTCTTTCAGTTCATAATTTTACAATGCCCGCCATGTGCGGGCATTTTTTACGCAGCCACTTGACACAGCAACAGACATTCAAAACTCAAAAGGAGCCTTCAAATCGGAGGCTTCACAATCAACACCCGACAAACTATCCGCAGCGCCATGAACAAGTATTATATTGTAGCGTTCTATGCTTTCCATAGGCTTCGCGTACACAAGCATAGTCATCACTACTATAACCAACAAAAATCTTTTCATCGGACTTTTCTCCAAAACAACAGTTTTCCTTCTTCAAAATCAATTTTTAGTAAATTACGATTTAACGTTCCTATATCAAGCATCACATAAGAATTCATAAAAGTCAGAACGGGATTCATAGCTTGTACACCATCAAATAATTCATACGTCCACAACGAATCTTTAATGCCCTTTTCATCTTTCAAAAAAATTCCATCTTGATAGCGTTCATAATACGAGATGATTGTATCCTTTTCAAACACACCCACACAATACTTAGCCCCTTCATGAATCCACAAATCAGAACAACCTTCTGCAAATTCCTCTAACTTTTCATACCCCGTTATTTTCTTTTTTGCCACATTCACGATTGCGTAGCCGCAACCTTCAGTACTTCCCACAAGCCGCCATTTTCCATCACCCCAAGGACGAATGGATCCCACCTTTTCTTTTGTATTGCAACCATCCCACTCAAAGTAACCCAAATCTTCAGAACCCCTACCTAAAGTCCACTTGTAGAAACGGTTTTTATTTTTATCGAATTCAATCACCGTTGAATCATCCACCAAGTCATAAACATTTACAACATACTGATCCCTCAGTTTGTCGCTTTTCCATACATTCTCTTCTGTATAAAAATTATCTACAACAATTCTTGTCCCCTTTTCCCGAGTAGAACAATCATCACCCAAGGGTTTAGCAAGACAAGTCTCTATTTTCTTCTCTTCTATATAAACGACAAGAGAATCGCCGGAATAACCAATTAACTGTGTTCTAGAGACATCCTCTTCACTCTCATCCCAGACACTTGAACACCCCCACATACATACGCAAGCGAGTGCTACCGCCAAAACAGCGAGCAATTTTTTCAATCCAAACTTGTTCATTTTATTTTCCATAAGAGATTTTCCTATGTTTAAAATTTTCCAATGTAAATTTACATATAAAAGTGTTATATGCGATAACTAGATTTGACTGGACCCTTCGCGTTGCTCAGGGTGACAAAGAAGCGGGTTCAGGATGACGAGAAAGGCGAAGTCCGATCAGATGCAAGGAATAAAAATAATGGATGGGGCAAGCCCCAACCTCTTAAGTTCAATTCAAAGAATATACAAGAATAATCAGAACTGTATGGATCCCCTACGCTACGCTTCGAGGATGACTGGCGGGCATGACAGCGTAAAAAATAACTGGATCCTTCGCGCTAACGCGCTCTGGATGACGACAATGAGCACTCATTTCTTCGCGTTGCGAAGGATGACGTAACGCGGACATTCAGGATGACACTACTTAACGATTTTCTCACTATAAAGCAAGCCTGAAGCGAGGAGAAAACCGTTCACACCCGCAATTACAATGACAACGTACAAAGAAACTAGAATGGAATCCAGGGAATATTCCATTGGAAATTGAGTCCCCAACCGCCCGTATACATGGTGTCGTCTGCGCCAGGATTGGCATGCCAATCACAAATCAAAACCTGATAATTGGCAACCAATGAGACTTGCAACTGGTCTGTTATGCGATATCCCAGTCGATATCCAAACTTAAAGTCACCATGGTGTAGACCAGAGTCTTCTTCCATGTCATCAACAAGCGCAGGATTAAAATTATTCATTGAAAAAACATATCCAAAACCAACATAGGCTTCAAACATAATTCGTTTTATCGTCACGGACCAAACTAAAGGCTTAATATAAATATCCCATGCAGACACGCTCACATCGCCATCGGAATGGGAGTAACCGAAACGGCTAACTCCCACGGCAAGAGTATAGTCCACCATATTCTTTGGCTCGTTGAACACGCCGAATTCAGCGGCAAAACCTAATATTCCGCCGGGCCTGTAAACATAATTCTCAGTTTGGAGACGACTATCCTTAAGATCGATATCTAAAAAGGCCGCGTTAGCAAAACCACAAATAAAAAGGACGAGTATTAAAATCCTTTGCATACATCCCATCCTTTTGTAGAAAAGACTTCTTCGGAAGAATAATACGTAACAGATATTTTTCTAAAAGCGCCGTCTCTCGAAAACACACCTTCACTGAGCTTTGATGCGCCAAACATTATAAAATCTCCTGAATGATACGTCGGTTTATCCGTATTCATACTAACAGGGAAATAGGTCATAATGTTTTTGTGGAAAACACCGTCATTTGCCGGCTCCAAAAAAGACACCGGGAACGTTTCCTTATAAACAGTTTCCTTCGAATCCCATATAGTGTGAATTTCCGCGCTGTCGCTATAAGATATAGTCGCGCCCCTCAGAGTATAAGGGATGGTGTCTTCGACAATCTGGCCTGTGGTATCGTAAGTCAAAGCAAAGCCACGTACAACGACCATTGCGCTATCGCCTTCAAAGCAGATTTCCTTACAAAGAATTCTGTCATATCGCTTTTCACGTCCCATGGCGGAATACCCGCCATCTACATTAGGGAGTTTTTTATCTATGTAGGTATCTTCTTTAACTTGTTCGCTATAATAACATCCCTTAACATCTTCGGCCGTCACCTGCTCCGGTGCATCAGACGAATCATGAGCGATATAGGGGCAACCCTGAAAAAACAACGCCGCCAAAACGAAGACGCAGATTGTCAAGACCTTGACTATTGGACATGTCATTTTGTTCATAATATTCAATATAAAAAAAAATAACTGGATCCTTCGCGCTAACGCGCTCTGGATGACGACAATGAGCACTCATTTCTTCGCGTTGCGAAGGATGACGTAACGCGGACATTCAGGATGACA
>CAMZFJ010000224.1 GCA_947306025.1 uncultured Fibrobacter sp. | reverse complement strand
CTTTAGACCATTCAGCTTTTATATCGAAGTGATCTAGAACGCCATCGGTATCCACGTAACGACAGTACAATCTTTGACCTTGATTACTTCAATTATATACTAAATTGGCATAAAAAGTAAGCCAATTTATAAAGTCTCCGTTGTTGAAAACGCTTTTCGCGACCGGTTGATTTTTAGAATCGCTTGCGCCACGGAGGCTGAAAAATTTTACATTTTCGCATTATCAACATTTGAACATTTGCAAAACCTATCAAACAAAAGTATATTCAATAAAGATTTAACAGGGGATATTCGCAAGCCGAGGTTTTCCATGAACAATTTAGGGGCTAAACACATTTTATGCTGGATGCTTTTCTGCATGTTCATGTCCATTATTCCCGTCATAAGTCTTTTGGGGTATAAACGCACAGATCCGAAGACTTTCTCGCCCTGATTATTTTCTTCGCTTCTTTTGTAGAACTGCTAGCCATTCCTTTAAGTTTGCTGAATTTATTTCTTTTCAAAAAGAATCTGAGTATCAAGGCAGCCAAGCGGATTGCAATCATCCCCCTTGGGTTCTGCATTGGTTGTTCCGCAATATTTCTAATGTACAGTTTTGCATCCTTTCTCGAAGGCAATTCTTCCGTAATCATATCATTTGCCGCAACGATAATTCAACTTTTCGTAGCATTCATTGCAATTCATTGGTTTAGGGATAAAATTGAGAAACTAAAATCCGAGGACATTTCCCAAAAAATCAACTGACAATATTCAAAATAAAGTATATTATAAACTATGATTTGCCAAAACCTAGAAGAAGTTCGTTCAAACATCAACCGCATCGACGATACGATTATTAAGCTCATTGCCGAGCGAGGCGGCTACGTTGCGCAGGCATCAAAATTCAAGAAAAACGAGGACGGCGTAAGGGACACTTCGCGTGTGGAAAAGGTCATCCAAAAGGTACGCGAAAAAGCTGAACTCTATGGCGCCAGTCCCGACATGGTCGAAGCTCTTTACAGAGAAATGATTTCACGATTCATCAACATGGAAATGTCCGAATTCCATAAAACAAATTCTTAATTGATTTCGAGGGGTTCTCATGAAGCTATTCACATTCTATTCAATCATCGGAGCTATAGTTCTTACAGGTTGTGCAACGGGGCCACGTCAACCGGCCATCAACGAGATTCCGGAATACGGCCATCAGCCCAAGTCAGCGGAAATGGAAAAAGCCGACCAAGAATTCTTGGCTATTGCACAAAAATATCCAGACGCAGCAAATCAAATGCTCCAGAAAGGATGGGCGTTCGTTCAACGTGGAGACTTGATTTCCGCAGTAAAGCGATTCAATCAAGCTTGGCTCATCGATTCAACCCGATGGGAGATTTATTGGGGATTTGCCGTAACCGAAGGGAAACAAGAAAAATTTGAATCATGCAAGCACTATTACGAAAAGGCACTCCGTCTCGGCGGAGACACGAAAATACTGAATCCAGAATACGCCATTGTTCTTCGAGAAATCGCCAAAAGCGAAAACAACAGTGAAAAATTGACAGAAGCAGACAACCTGTTCAAGAGCGAAATTGACGCCGGAAACGAAAAGGCGGCCTGCATTTACGCGTACCAATTGTTCCGCGAAAACAGGAAGGACGAAGTCTGTCAAATCATGGAGTCTTCTTGTACAAATGACAAGGACAACCTAAAACAGAAAGCTGGTTGCAAATAAGCTAACCACTATACTTTATTTTTCCTACCCCTTGTAACTCCAACCGCAATCGTTGTGGTAAATCATCTGGCGGGTCATGCCGCCATCAATGCAAATATTTTCGCCAGTGATAAAGCCGGCATTTTCGCTTGCCAAATAAAGCACCATATTCGCGATGTCCAGCGGGTTCCCCACACGGCCAGCAGGCTGTTGCGATGCATCGGGACCGTCGTAGGTCTTGAATTCGGTATCAATCCAGCCCGGCGAAATGGAATTCACGCGCACACGCCCGGCAAAGCTCACCGCTAGCGCATGCGTCAATGCAGCAATTCCACCCTTGGCTGCGGTATAACTTTCTGTCTGCGGTTGGCTCATGCGATCGCGACTAGAAGAAATGTTCACAATAGATGCACCCGGCGCAAAATGCGGTGCAAAAAGTTTTGCGAGGTAAAACGGAGCCGTCACGCCCACGGCTAACGCATAGCTAAATTCTTCGTAACTGCATTCATCGATGCCCTTCATCAGCGGGAGCGCGTTGTTCACAAGCACATCCACATGCCCGTATTTCTCGATAACGAATTTCGCAAACGCTTCCAACACATCTTTCTTCGAGAGGTCCCCCACAAAGCAAGGATTCTCGCGAATGTCGATATAGGCGACCTGCGCACCTTCCTTTTCGAATTCACTCACGATAGAAGCCCCGATTCCATGGGCACCCCCCGTCACAACGACCACTTTATTTTCGAAAGATATCATGGGTATAAAAATACGATTTATCGGCACGGAAAAAAAATTCCCACAAAAACACAACATACTTTATGATAAAAAATAAACTATAAGCTATATTACTTATCATGAAAAAGATTTTAATTTTACTGGCGGCAGCAACCGCATTTTCCTGTAGCGACAAGCAAGCGCAACAGCAGCAGAAGCCAATCGATGAAATGCAAGCCTTAGAATTGCAAGAACCAAGCAGTTCTGCAACGACTGCATCTTCGACAATCGAATCATCAGCCGAAAGCGTAGCAGCGTCGTCTTCAAGCGCTATCGAAATTTCATCAAGCGCAACGGAGTCTTCGTCAAGCATCAGCAATGCTTTCGATGCAAAAGTTTTCGAAAAAATTCAAACGTTCTACAGCAAGCATATCTTCGGGAACGAATCCGTGAACGATTCCGTCATCGCACAATATTGCACAAAATCATTGGCTAAAAAGCTCCGAGACGCATACAACAACGAGTTCAACGATGGCGGCGGCTACGCCGTCTGGAAATTCCGCAGCAACGCCCAAGATGGCGAAGACATTCATGAAATCGAAAAGATTGAGCCCTTAGGAAAAAACAAATACCGAGTCCATTACAATGACATGGGCAACAAGGGCACACGCACAATCACCATCGTTGTTGAAGGCGATAAAATTCTCTTCGACAAATTGCAGTAATCCCTAAACCATTCATAAAAGCTCGATTTGCTTTTGAATCGAGCTAGCCTTTGTATGTCGTCTTGTACCCGTGATTCCCCTTGGGGCGCAAATCGTTCGGGAACATAGCATCGGTGTATATATCCTGCTGCAATTTTTTGACAATATTGTACACAGTAATGTAATCCGAAATGCTGTCTATGGAAATGCCCGCATTTGTAGAAGTCATCCTTCCATTTCGCGTCACGGGATTGGCCTGGGCTGACGTCATAATAACATCGCCCACGCCAAACCACTGGTCAAATATTCCGCGATGCAAATCTACGTGCGAAAGTTCCGTGAAAGGTTTTGTCTTGTAGCGTTTACTGAAAGCGCCCTCGGACGCATAAACCGCTTTATCTGTAACGATATAGTTCGTATTGTTGAAACGTCGTAAAGTCAGCAACGCACCGCCTAGATAAATCCAGACTGGCATCAGGTGGAGCAGCATAAACGGAACCATAAAAAGCGCAAAGCCCTCTTCTTTGGACGACATCGAAACGCCGATAAAGCCAAAGTCAATAAGCCCCCAAATCAGCGCAATCGGGAGCAACGGATTGAAAATACTTTCGAAGATGAAGCACTTTTTATTGGGCTTACCCGCATATATAATTTTTTCGTCATCGCCAATCAACAATTTCAATTCGTTATCCATAAGATGCTCCTTCAAAATTCACACTCTATAAATTACAATAATTAATGAAATTTGCGCCATCTGCATTTATTTTTCTTTACATTTCTGATTAAAAGGTGAAGATTATCGCAAAAATTATGATATATTATAAAAACACTAAAAGTGTATGGAGATTCATATGGAACAACAAAATATCCGTTCGGCCGAAATCGAAAAGCAAATGAAAAAGATCGGTTTTAAAATAGCGTTCATCATGGCACTTTTGATGAGTTTTTCGCTTTCGCTCACAGGAAACTTGATGGCAGAACATCCACCAGAGATGCCCATGATCGCATCTGTCATCGGATTTCTCGAATGCTTCGCATTGAGTTTTGTCATCAGCTTTGCGATTGGGTTGATCGTCCCAATCCCCAAAGTAAACGCAGCCCTCGCCCGCAAGTTTCACTTGCAACCGCGCACACCTAAAGCTCATTTCATTGAATCGCTCGCCTCGAACTTGATTTACACGCCGCTCATCACAACTGCGATGGTCACGTTCGTTTATTTCGTATTGATGCCCGTGGGGCACAAGCCACCGTTCTTGCTGATGTTCATCCATTCACAAGTCATTTGCTTTATCGTCGCGCAAGTGCTGATAATGCTGTTCGTACCGATTATCATGAAGTTGGTGCTGCCCAAAGGTGTTGCCGGCCAAAGACCAATGCCGCCGAAGGAATAACGCAAAGAGCAATATTCTCCCGCCACAAGAACGAGAAACGCTCCGAATAGCGCTGCAATTATAAAAGAGAAGAGCCCCGAAAAGGGGCTCTTCTGCTATACCCGGTTCGCGAGTCGAACGCG
>CAMZFJ010000223.1 GCA_947306025.1 uncultured Fibrobacter sp. | reverse complement strand
CCTAATTCCTACTTCCTAATTCCGAAGTATCTAAGTTCTGCCAACTAACCCCTGCCTACTGCCTACCGCCTACTTCTTACTCCATCTAATTTGCTATATTATGCACGAAATTTATTACAAGTAAATACTCGGAGTTCTGAGTGAACAAGAAAAAATTTATTCTATTCCCGCTTTTAGCGTTCGTTTTGTCGTCCTGCCTGTTCGATACGGATGACGAAGGCTTGTCTAACTGGCTTTCTGATCAGGGAATGCCTAGCAGCTATAAAGTTCAAACGGTGACTGTTGGTGACTTGAATCCCTTGTCTGCTGATGTTTATCGTGATACGCTCCCAGAAAATGCAAGGGTTCGCGGCTTGTTTGGCGCTGTGTCTGGCATGTCGTACAACGCCTTTTTCGATTTTAAGCTGGAGAAGTTCCTTGATACTTTGAATGCTGCGGATTCGGTGAAGTCTTATTTGCATTTGAGACTTCTGGATTCTTATTATACCGATGCATCTGTTCCGTCTAAAATGTTCCCTATTGAAGAACAACTGAAGGTGCATGTTAGCTGGATTGTCTCGGAAAAGATGGGCGATGGCGAATACAAGGATTTGGAGAATGTGACCGATTCTGCCTGGTTCCATGAACTTGAATCTTGGAATCCAAAATATTCTGCTGATACAACGATTTCCGTGTCTATCAAGAGAAAGACGGATAAAAACGGCAAGATGGTATTAGATTCGCTTTCTTCGTACTCGACGATTGATATGCCGAAAGACCTTGTAGAAGATGTTCGCAAGAGTAAGGGAAATCGCCGTTTGTAACTGAGTATCACGGCTCCCGAGGCTTCGCATATTTATCGTTTTTACGGCTCTGCTTACACTGTGTATCATCCGCAATTGGTGATGGAGGCTATGGGCAAGAAGCAGTATGCGAAGAGCTACGCTCCGATGCGTTCTGCAAGGGTTTATTCGAATCGCGAAAAATGTTCGGATTGCCTTGTGCTGCATGGCGGTGTTTACGATTCCTTATTGGTCGAGTTCCCGTCTAAGCCGATTTTGAAGGCCTTGTCTGATTTTTATGGCGATGAATTCCCCTATACTGTAGGTGATAGCAACGATGTGCGCCAGGCTGTAGTCATGGCCGAGGTAACTTTCTATAGGGATGATTCCAAGGGCCAAAGTGAACTTGGTTTGCCGCTAATGGTTGTTGTGGGTACGTATATGGATAGCGTCGATGTGCCAGTGTTTCGTGGCGAACAATATGCTAAGTTGAACAAGCCCCTCATCAATGCTAGTGGACACCCGAACATGGTTTTCCATGAAGGTGATTCATTGTCTTTGCAGGTCACTTATGGCATGCGTGATTTCATTAACAGGGCTAGCGATGGCCGTACGTTCAAGATGGTCATGCGTCTTGGCAAATCGGTTGTTTTTGACAAGGATTCGACTTATAGAGATCGTGTGCTTACTAAGGCCGATACTATTGAAATAGCCAATGGAAATGTAATCAAGGGTGCTAGTGGAGATACGCTTCAAGTGTTTTTCTCAGATGTAGATTTCGCTCGTTACGACTTTAGCACTATCAAGAGCAAACCCGCTACGCTTAAGCTCTGGCTTGCTTCTAAGCGTGGGGAGGAATAATGAAAAAGTTTATTAGTGCATTGCTTTGTGTTTCTAGTTTTTCCTTTGCGTCGATGATTGGCGTTGATGCTCTTGGTCAAGAACAGATTGCTGGCGGTTCTGCTGCGATGGCTGGTCGTGGCTTTGCGGGTAACGCAAAGACGGGCGAAACCGAAGGCGTTTCCATAGTGAACCCGGCTCGTCAGGCTTTTGATTCAAAGGTCTCGTTTAACCTGAACTTCTTGCTCGATGTTTCGACGGCGGACCGTTCGAATTCCCATTTCACGAAGACGAATGTTGCAATCCCTTCGATGAACTTGACGTTCCCGATGAATGACTTTGGTGCGCTCGGCTTTTCGTTGTGGCAGCATTATTCTACCTCGATGCGCGAAAGTGTCAATAACGAAGAAGAAAACTGGAATGCCGAAATCGAGTACCAGAACAGCGTTTATGAACTGGTTCCGTCTTATGCTATTAGACTCCCGTTTTTCCGAGCAATCTCGCTCGGTGCTTCGGCGCATTTTGTGATGGGTAGTTTTACTCGTGATCTTACGCTTGGGCCTGACAACAGTGGAATTGACAGTGCCGATGTTTGGGCTACAAATAATTCCGATGTTACGGATCATGTGAGTGGCGATTGGGATCTCAAGAGTTCGGCTTACTTCACGGTTGCTGCTCAGTTCCGCGGTCGCATGGCTTCGTATTACTTCTCGTTCACGACGCCTTATACGCTCAAGAATGAACTTGAATACAACTTCAGATTTAGCGAACTGGATACGCTTGCTCCGACCCGTTATACTCGTTCCATCAAGGTGCCGGCCATGTTTGCGACGGGTGTCAATTATCGTTTGAACAAACGTCATAATGTGATGGCCGATGTTGCTTGGCGCGCTTGGACCCGCGATATTGATAATGTTGCAGGTAGTTGGAACATGTCACAGGTGACAAAAACGCAAAATGATTTTAATATATCCATTGGATATCAGCGTGATGGAAGCGATGTCTTTTATGATTCCTACTGGGATCGCATTGCATATCGCGCTGGTCTCTGGTACAAAAACTGGTATGTAGAGGATGTATCTGAAATTGGAGGATCCATTGGTGCTGGATTCCCGCTTGGGAAAAAGGGCACTATGCTGGATCTCGCTATTCAAGGTGGGGTGCGCCTGACGGACGACGACCGCAACTGGAGTGAATCGTTTATCGGTATTCGCTTAGGCTTAGTGGGTGTCGGAAATTGGGGCAAGACCCGTGGTCAGTAAGATTCAATAGAAGGAGATCGAGATGACTACTAAGAAAAATGAAGAAATTGTAAAGAAGGCTGCAACGAAGGCCGCTCCGGCCAAGAAGGCTACTGCTAAGGCTGCTAAGCCTGTTGCAGAAGTTTCGGCAAGTGCTGAAGATAAGGCCGCAAAGAAGCCTGCTGTAAAGGCAGAAAAGAAGACGGCTGCAAAGGCCGCCGAACAGAAGGTTATTGCTAAGGTGGCAAAGAAGCCTACCGCAGTGGTTGAAAAGGTTGCAGCAAAGGCTGCTCCTGCAAAGAAGACTGTGAAGAAGGCCGCCGCTTCAGCTAATTCGACAGGCTCATCAACCAGCTCCGCAACCAAGACTGCAAAAGTTTCGAAAACAGCTACGAAGGTTTCTGAAAAGACTGCTGCTTCGGCAAGCTCAGCAACCTATGTGAAAGCTGTGAAGAAAGTGGTGAAGGCTGCTACGAAGGCTAAGAAGGTCGATGTCGAAGTTGTAGAAACACCGGCTGCAAAGAAGGCCGCCAAGGCCGCCGCTCCGGAAGCACTTCCGCAATCCTTTGATGCTGAATACTTGGTTCTCATGCAAAAGGATCCGAACTGGATGCAAGCCTTCTGGGACGTTTCTGAAAAGAGAATCAATGCCGCAAAGAAAGGCAAGGGCAAGCTCGTTTTGCGCCTGTTCGATATCTCGAACGACCTCACGGTCAAGCGCAATAAAAAGCTCAAGTTCCACGATATCGAAGTTCCGGCAGATGCACGTAGCTGGTATGTGGAAAACAAGGTGAGCGAGAATTGCTCTGCTGCGCTTGGCGTTGTTTCTGCAGGCAAGTTCGAACCGCTCGTTGAAGCTGGCCCGATGCAGACGTTTACGCTCGAAGGTTCCGAAGTGAATACGGATAACGTATTTGTTCGCGCCTCGCTTGGCGGTGCTGCTATTGGCGGTTTTGGCAGTTCTGGACTTTCCTCGATGTCTGCAAAGAACTGGCTCGAATCGCTTTCGAGTTCCTCGGGTTCCATGTTCTCGGGCGCACTTTCCAGTGCCGCGCTCAAGAGCAACAAGCTTGAACTCCCGAAGGATACCGTGAATTACGGTAAGGACTTCTTCTTGTGGGTGAAGACTCGCTTGATCGTTTACGGTGGTACGCGCCCGGATGCTCATTTGCAGGTGCGTGGCGAACCGTTCCCGCTCAACCCGGATGGCACCTTCAGCTTTGAAGAAGACCTCCCGGATGTGACGAAGATTATCCCTGTCTTTGCTACCGATAAGGATGGCGATTTCCCGACGACAATCGTCCCGATCGTGGTGAAGCGCACGGAATAATGGCGAAGCCTGGTCGTGTACATCTTTTGCTTCACGCACATTTACCTTTTGTGCGTGAACCCTCTTTTGACCGGTTCTTGGAAGAGAACTGGTTTTTTGAGGCTATGGCGGAGACGTATTTGCCCATCATCCAGATGCTCAACCGTCTAGAAGAAAAGGGCGTACCGGGCGTTCTCAATTTTAGCGTTTCATCGGCGCTGCTCTCGATGCTTACGGATAAGCTTTTGCTTACCCGTTTTTCGGCGCATTTGCACAAACAGCTTGAGCTGATTGAACGCGAAAAAGTCCGCTTCCAGGGCAATTCCGAGCTTATGGAAGTGGTGGATTTTTATTACCGCAGGCAGCTTGCGCTCATCAACACGTGGGAGCGCGATTGCGGTTGCGAAATTGTCCCTGCACTCAAGCGCTTGGAGCAGATTGGAAAAATCAACTTGCTTACTTGCGTGGG
>CAMZFJ010000222.1 GCA_947306025.1 uncultured Fibrobacter sp. | reverse complement strand
CCCTGTCCATGGAAAATGTGCTGCACATGACTCCGGAACAGGTCAAGGAAAAGGCCGTGAAGTGCGTGAAGTTTGCAAAGTCCTTGGTCGGCGACAAGGGCGACGTGGAATTTAGTGCCGAACATTTCGGTGACTGCCTCGAAAACATGGACTTTGTGATTGACGTTTTGAAGGCTGTTGTCGACGCCGGTGCAACAACGATCAATCTGCCGAACACGGTGGAACGCTACCGCCCGAAGCTCTATGTGGATCAGGTCAAGCAGGTCTATGAAGCTCTGCCGAAGAACATTACGATTTCTGTGCACTGCCATAACGACCTTGGCATGGCAACGGCTGCAACCGTCGAAAGTTTCTTTGTCGGTGCAACGCAGCTCGAAGTTGCTTTGAACGGCCTCGGCGAACGTTGCGGCAACACGAACTTCTACGAAGTCGCGATTGGCCTGCACAACTCCGGTGTCGATACGGGCCTGCATCTCGAACGCATTTACGAAACTGCAATTCTCGTGAGCCATTGGAGCGGCGTGCCTATATATATCCGTGCTCCGTTGATTGGTACAGAAGCTATCGTCCATCGCAGCGGCATTCATCAGGATGGCGCCAGCAAGACGAAGGACATGAAGAAGGGTGCTTACCGTCCGATTGATTACTCCATCATCGGTCGCAACCAGAACGATTCGCTCAGCTTTACAAGCCAGAGTGGCCGTACCGCCGTGTACGAAATCATCACGAAGTTCGGCTACAAGATGTCGTTGCAGGAAGCTTCCAAGTTGCAGCCTATCCTCAAGCAGTTGAGCGAAAAGGATGGCGAACTCAGTGCCGAACGCGTGCTCGACGTTTTCCGCGAACAGCTCGTGAACGTGAACGGTCGCCTGGTGTTCAACAACATCGAAGTTATCCCGGACGAAAACCGCTTTATCTTCCACTTCAAGAAGGATGGCGAAGCTTTGATCAAGTCCGTGACGGCTGAAGGCCCAATCGAGGCCGCTCTCATGCTCATGCGCGAAATCGGCATGCCGGTCGAACTCGTGAAGTACCGCCAGCTCGTTGTTCCTGAAAAGGACAAGTTGTGGGCTGGCCGTGGCTTAAGCCGCATCGTGCTCAAGGCGAACAACGAAGAAGTCGAAGGTCGTGGCGTTTCGAGCGATACGCTCAAGGCGAACATGCGCGCTCTCTTCGGCGGCGTGAACCTCTTGTACAAGAAGGCTTAGCGCTATAAAAAGAAGGAGAAAATATGTTACAACAACTGAAGACGCCATTCAAAAAAGTCTATGGTAAGGTTCGTTCGCGTGCGGACGGATTTGTAGGTCCTGTTAAGGAATCGGCGTCCAAGTTGTTGGCGCTTTTTCCGAACATCAAGGCTTTCGCCGGTTCCGAAGATTTGGCGAACAATGGTGAAGTTGAAGGCGAAAATGCCGAAGGTGTTGACGCAAACGCAAAGCCCGGCCGGCGTGCTCGCTTCAAGAATTTCAAGCAATCGCTCAAAGGCTTGAGCGATGCTCAAAAACTTATTCTCCTTACGATTGCGGTCGTGCTCCCGGCGGGCATTCTCATTGCGGTTGCGCTTGCAAGTTTCATCAAAAAACGTAAAAACAAATCGTAAAAAATAGCCTTCCTAGAGGAAGCCTTAGGCGCCCGATAGAATCCATGATAAATCTTTTATGTATCCACGCCGTGCTTTGCGCGGTGTTGTTTATTTTAAAAGAAATTATATATTAATAATACAAATGGAGGTGGTTTTATGAATTTGCGTTATGCTTTATCGTTAGCTTTCGTTTCGTTATCGGCTTTCACGGCGTGCAGTGATGAATCGAACCCTGTTACAAAAGATACTACTTTATCTTCAAGCTGTGTTGCCCAAACTCCCGTTAGCAGCAGCGACGAATCGTCGGTTTTGTCTTCGAGTTCTGTTGAAAAAATTTCTGCGACATTTATAGAACCTTGTAAAACGGCAGATGCGGACAACTGCGAGTATGACACATTGAAGGATGACCGCGACGGAAAAACTTATAAGACCGTGAAGATAGGCAATTTATGGTGGACTGCTGAAAATATCAACTATAAGACGGAAGGGAGTTTGTGCTATGGAGACGATGATTCCAATTGCGCAAAATACGGTCGTCTGTATAAATGGGATGATGCGACGAAGGCGTGCCCAAATGGTTGGCGCATGCCATCGAAGATAGAGTTTGATGATTTATTTGTGATTGTTGGTGGCCGATTGTCTGCTGGGCAAGTTCTCAAGTCAACGAGCGGATGGAAAAGCGATGGTAACGGTAGGGATGCCTATGGCTTCTCTGCGATTCCTGCTGGTTATTGGGATGAATATGACTCTTATGGTTTAGAAGGTTCTAATGCGTATTTTTGGAGTTCAACTGTGAGCGAGCATAGCGACGGGAGTGCATTCAATATGTACTTGAATTATAGCACCGAACGCAAATATCCTGACGGCAGTTATGACGAAGCTCATTTAGATACGAATTATAAGCGTCGTGGATTATCTGTCCGTTGCGTGAAGGACTAGTGCCGTTCTTTTGGATGGATCGATAATGCTATATTTCTCTCGTCTCCAGTCTGTAGGGCTGGAGGCCTGTTCTCTATTCTGATTTATGCTTTCTTCACGCCTTCCCAAAGATCTGTCTCCGTCGCCGTTCTTTACTGAACTTGAAAACATCAAGGCGGCGGTTCGGAATGAACCTGACTTTATCGACATGACGGTGAGTAGTCCGCTTCGCGTGGGGTTGCCGTTTGACTTAGCTCCTGCCGTTGAACAGGCGAAGGGTGAATTTGGAACTTGGGTGGCCGATGCCGCGGGGCGTCGAGATGCTCGCGAGGCGGTGGTGGAGTATTACCGCGAACGTGGTGGCAATTTTACCGCAGGCCAGATTATTCTGACTGCTAGTACGAGCGAAGCATACTCTGTTTTGTTCAAAACATTCTGCGATCCGGGCGATGTGATTTTGACGCCGATGCCCGGCTATCCGCTTTTGGATACGCTTGCGCAGTTGGAACATTTAGAATGTGCGCCGTATTTTTTGAAACTGAAACGAGAGCGGTTCGACAAGCTCACCGACCTTAAAAAGGTCACTGAGCGGCGCTCTGCGTCAGCCGAAGTGAACGCGTTCCGCTTTGTCTTGGATTCCGACAGTTTGCTTGCGGCACCCGAACGTGCAAAAATCTTGTTGCTAGTTTCGCCGCATAACCCGACGGGGCATTGTGTTTCGCGCGAAGAATGGAACGAGGCGGTTCGCTTCTGCGAAGAGAACAACATGATTCTCGTCGTCGACGAAGTCTTTGCGGACTACGCATTCTCGGATAAAGTCCAACGCAGTTGGAAGTATTTGTTTGATTCGTGTCATCCTGAGCGAAACGAAGTGGAGTCGAAGGATCTCTGGGATGCGGGGGGGGGCGACTTCATCAACCTTCCCGAAGACGGTCCCAAATGCCCGATTTTCTGGCTGAACGGCTTAAGCAAAGCGGTTGGCTCTCCGCAGCTCAAACTTGGCTGGATGGCGTTTTATGCCCCGCGTGAAAAGTTTGAAGAAATCCGTGCGGCCCTTGAATTTGTGGAAGACGCATATTTGAGCGTGTCTTCGCCTGCGCAGTCTTTAGCGCGTCCAATGCTTGCCGCTTCCGCTGCTTACGAATCGCGCATTCGCGAACGCCTTTTGCAGAACTGGAAAACGCTTTGTGAAGCGTTCCCGAGCAAGTATTGCCCCGAAGTTCTCGGCGGCTGGTATGCGGTTGTGCGCCTCGGCGAAGACGATGAAGAGCTCACGCTCCGCTTACTTCGTGAAAAGCATGTGCTTGTGCAACCGGGCTTCTTCTTCGATTTTGACGAGGACGGCTGGGTGGTTATTTCGTTATTGCAAGAGCCTGCGTTGTTTAAAGAAGCGATAGAACGCATAATGCAATAATGCAAAAAGTCCGCGCATCTCGCGTGGACTTTTAAGTTCTAATATTCGCAGTTTTTCACCATTGTTTACTTGTTACTAGTAACAGTCGGCGAAGTCGTTCCTCATACCTCAAAGGCACGAAGTGCCGACCTCACGGCCATAGCTCACCGCTATTAAATCCCGTTCACCTTGAATGTCTTGGTGACGTCCTTGGAAGAGACCTTGATAATCTTCAGACCCTTGTTCTGGATGCCGATATTCAAGCTGTGGCCGTCACTGATCATTTCTTGTTCAATCTTGCCGTTGATGCCGAATACCTGAACAGCGAACGGAGTGTTAGTAGCGCTGCTGACCGTGATAGAGGAAGTGTTGCGCACGAGGCTGAATGCTTTTGTGTTCAGAATGCGTCCGCCAATGATGCTTTCTTCTTCTTCTTCAGGTTTCTTTTCTTCCGGTTCTTCAACATCGCTTGCGACCTTTTCGACCGGAGCCTTTTTGCTCAAGATGTAACCGAGTGCGCCAACGAGTGGTGCGTTCAAGTCGAGGCAAACTTCGTTCACTTGCCATTGGGCCGTGCTACTGCTGTGGTTTCCGCTAGTGAAGTCGCCTGCAATCATGCCTCCCAAAAGCTTGTTCTTTTCTGGTGCGCTACCTGCGCCGTTGACATCGCGACCCGGGTCCTCGTTGGCGTAGTAGCCACGGTGGTGCGGAGATCGGAAGAGCGTCGT
>CAMZFJ010000221.1 GCA_947306025.1 uncultured Fibrobacter sp. | reverse complement strand
TGACCGGGATTGTACGCGAGATATCGCTATGCAAGGTACCGAACCGCACACCAAAGTCGAAGAGAATCAGTTCGCCATCGCGGAGCGCTTCGTCATTCTTCACGTAGTGCAAGCAGCAAGCGTTCTTGCCGCCAGCAGCAATCGTCGGGAAAGCAAGGTCGCCGTCTCCACGGCGCTGCATTTCGTAATTGAGGAATAGCGCGGCATCGCGTTCGGTCTTAAAGTTCTTCATTTCGCGGAGCAACGCACGGAAAGCATCGTCCGTAATCGTCTGCGCCACGCGGGCATCACCAATACGTTCCGATTCCAGCACCAGGCGGTCTTCAAAATGCATGTTGGCGCAGCTTTTCACCTTCATTTTAAAGCGACGGAGCACACTTTTCATTTTGAGCATGAGTTTTTCGTTGTGGTCGCCTTTGAACTTTTCGTAATAGAACGCAAAAGCATGGTCCACGGCATCCTTACCCGTTGAATATTCCGCCGCAAGCGATTCGACAAACGCCCACACATCCTCAGCCGGTCGAACCTCATCGACTCCCGTCAAACGAGAAACGACATCTTCGCCATCCACAAAGCCGAGACGTTTCCCCACCCAGAATTCCTTGAACGGATCTTTTTTAGGCACAAAAAGCGTCGAGCGGTCTTTCCGCGGATCCAGAACCAAGTAACAACCGGCCTGGTTCACACCGGTCATGTACAAAAATGCCGGGTCCTGCACAAAGCGCGTCCAAGTTTGAACAAAGGCTTCCTCGCCCCCCGGTTCAACGGGCATTCCTGCAAAAACGCAAAACGAATCCAATTTTTTCATCAAAGACAGTCGTCTTTTCGCATAAATTTTCTTGGAATCGTAGTTTTTAGACGATAAAAAGACCTGAGAATAGGTCTGAACATCGGTTTTTCGTGATTGCATACTCAATTTTTACCTTTTTTAACATTTTTTCTGCCACAACTATATATATTTTAGCCATCAAAGACTAGAATGGAGCTTAAATAATGTCTCTTAAAAAATGGAAATTAGTTCTCGCCTCTCTTTCTGTAGCACTTTTCACGGCTTGCGCAGGTTCTTCTAACTCTGGCAGCAGCGATACTGGCTATACGGGAAGCAACGAATCCTCCTCCGAATCCACTTCTTACACGGGTTACAGCGACAACCAGTCCGAATCTGCTAAGCCGGCTGCACCGGTAAAGAAGGAACCGCCGAAGGAAGTCATCAACGAAAAGACTTTGAAGAAGACTCAGGACGAAGCTTCTGCCGCAAACGAAGACAACCACAAGCTCCGCAAGGAAATCTTCGAAGCAAGAACCAAGCTTGGTCTTCCGATTCAGCAACCTTCCACAGATGCAGAGTAGTATAAGGCATTACTCACTGTCTGACAACCTGAAACGAGTTATTTCAGGCGAACGTGAAACGGTTTTCCGATTACTGGAGAGCCGTTTTTGCGTTGAAATACGCACCCGCCTTCCGGGACTCGACATCGTCCCGCTCGAAGACGCCGACATGTCAGGCATTCTCGCAGTCCTCGACCAACTTAAAATCGCCGCACGCAACGGCGAGGTTTTAGACGCTAGGCAGCTCGAACGCATGCTCGGCCCCAAAGAAGCGCCCTTCACCGAAGCCATTCCCGAAAGCCCTATCTTCAGGAACAGGTTCGGCATCAGCGTTTCTGCAAAGACTCCGGCACAGGCGGAACTGGTCAAGGCAGTCGAAAACAACGACATCATCTTTGCGAAGGGCCCTGCCGGTACGGGTAAAACGTTCCTCGCCGTAACGCTTGCCGTTGCAAGCCTCGAACGCGGCGAAGCCGAACGCATCTGCCTTGTGCGCCCCGCCGTCGAAGCCGGAGAATCGCTTGGATTCTTGCCCGGCGACCTGAAAGAAAAAATTGCGCCATACCTCCGCCCCATCCACGACAGCCTCTCCGAGCTGTTATCGACGGAAAAGTTGCGCCGTTACGAAGAAACAGGCGCGATTGAAGTCGCCCCGCTCGCATACATGCGCGGCCGCACCTTAAAACGGGCGTTCATCATCTTGGACGAAGCGCAAAATACGACAACCGCCCAGATGAAGATGTTCCTCACCCGCCTCGGCCCCCACAGCAAGGCAATTATCACCGGTGACACAAGCCAAATTGACCTCGCCAAGGGGCAAGTTTCCGGTCTGGAACACGCCATGAAAATCCTCAAGGGGATCCATGGAATCGCCGAAGTCGAATTTAGCGCCACCGACGTCCTTCGTCATCATTTAGTCAAAGACATTTTGCTAGCTTACGAACAGAACGAGCTTAAAAAGTAGAAGAGTATTAAATGAACAAGAAAGAGAAAAAAATTCACCTGTTTATCGGCTGGGTTATTTTAATCCTCATTGCCATTATCTTGTTTCCCGACAAGAACATTGCTCTCCGCGCCGAACGCCCGCACTTGGGGCAGCTCAGTACGAGAACGATAGTCGCGCCGTTCAAGTTCGAAGTTCCGAAAACCGAACAGGAAATTCAGAACGAGAAAGCCCGTGCCGCCGAGAAGGTGAATGCCATTTTCGAATTCAACGCCGACGAAACGACTCGCCTGCTGCGCGAATTGGAACAGTACCTCAAAAAGTTGGAACAGTACGGTAAATTGCAGTACGTCATCAGTTCCAGCAAAGATGACGGTAGTGTTTCGATGCAAGAGAAAGTCCAAGAAACGTCCCGCATTTACGACCAGCTAAAGCAGCGCCTTTCCATTACAGCCATCAAACCGCTCAGCACAAACGCTGTCGCCCGCGATTCCTTGATGTCCGTGTTCTACCAGATGATGCAGAAGGGCGTTTCGAATACGCTGCTTGCCAAGACCGAAACCGAAGTGACGCTGTTCTGCAATAGCTACAATATCAAGCAAATCAAGAATCTCATTTATAACAAGCCGACGATTTCGCTTATCAAGGACAACGAAGAAAACACGCTGGACATCAACGAAATCCAGCCCATGCAACGCCGCATTGACGAAGCATTCGGCCAATTGCAAAGTTCGTTCTCCACGGAACAAGGTTTGCAGAGCGCCTTCTACGAAGCCCTTTATGTATTTACCAGTCCAAACATTTTCTATCTCGAAAAAGAAACCGAGGCTCGCAAGCTTGACGCGAGCAACAAGGTCACCTTGATCAAAGGCATGGTTCCGCGCGGCATGGAAATCGTGGCACAGGGCGCCCCCATCACCAAGGAAATCTTGGAAAAAATCGACGCCCTCCAACAAGCCCAGCAGAACGAAGAAAATTCTAAAATGCTCACGGCCCCTTACGGCAACGTGCTTGTCTTTGTTATTATCATTACGCTCCTCATCATGTTCAGCCTCTACACGCCGACGCGCACCATGTTCAAGACACCGCGCCAATTGTGGAGCCTCGTATTCTTGACGGTGTTGCAGCTCCTCGCCTTCTGGATTATCCATAACCTTTCCGGAACGCTCAACAGGCCCGACAGCATTCTCCCTGACGCAATTGACTTCATGTGGCTGTACCCGATTACGTTTACGCCAGTGATTGCCGTCGTGCTCTACGACTTCCGCATGGGCCTTGCCTTTGCAACGTTCTCCGCGGGTTTCTTTGGCATTTTGAACGGTTACGATCTTGCAGCAACGCTCACAAGCCTTCTCGTCAACATCGCCGTCATCTCGCCGCTCTTCCGCATGCGCTACCGTGTGCAGTTTGCCTGGAGCATGATTGCAGGCGTCGTTGCCGCAGCAGCAGCCATCAGCATAATGCTTCTCCTCCGCAATAGATTCAGTTTCGTGACATTCTACCAGACGCTCATTGCCGCAAGTGCAAACATCATCATCTTTACCGCAGTCGCGTCCGTGCTTTTGATCCACGTTGTCGAAAGAGTCTTCAGCATTACGACCGTCCTTACGCTCATGGAAATGTCCGACTTCAACAGACCTGCCCTCAAGCGCATTTCTGAACTCGCACCGGGCACATTCCACCACAGCATCCAGGTTTCGAACCTTGCCGAAAGCGTCGCCGAAACCATTGGCGCCAACTCGCTCCTTGTCCGCGTCATGGCGCTTTACCATGATTTGGGCAAGACCATGCGCCCGGAATACTTCACCGAAAACCAAAAGCAAGGCGTGAACCCGCACAACAACCTTGATCCGTACCAGTCCGTAAAAATATTGACGGGCCACGTCTCTCAAGGCATTTTGCTCGCCAAGGAATACAAGATTCCGGAACTTGTCACCACAGGCATTCAGGAACACCACGGCACAACGCTCATCCAATACTTCCACCACAAGGCTAAAGAACTCGCCAAGGAAACAGGTAAAGAAGTTAAGGAAGAAGATTTCCGCTACAAGGGCCCGCGCCCGCAAAGCATGGAAACAGCAATCCTCATGCTTGCCGACGTTATCGAAGCCACAAGCCGTTCGATGGCAGACACCTCCTCGGAGGCTCTTGAATCCATGATCCACAAGACGATTTTGGACAAGTTTATGGACGGGCAGTTCAACGAAAGCAATTTGTCTGTAAAAGAACTTTCCAAGCTCGAAGAAGCGTTCCTCCATAGCCTCGATGGAACGTACCATACACGCGTCAAATATCCGGGACAGAGGTAACTTTAGTAGGTAGTTGGTAGAACTTAGTAAGTAGAATTTAGAGCTTAG
>CAMZFJ010000220.1 GCA_947306025.1 uncultured Fibrobacter sp. | reverse complement strand
GCTTCGATAGAAGTCTGCAAACTCTTGGACAAGAGCGCATTGCGTTCGGCCGCAATTTTACGCATCTGTTCCTGGCAACTGAGCACTTCTTCTTCGGTACGCGTCAAGTCTTCCGCTTTTTGTTCCTTGAGGGTCGCCATCGCCACAAACGCAAGGATAAAGAGCGAAACGAGGGCCACGCCCAAGTCCGTGTACGCCATCCATGGATTGCTATTTTCGTCTCTATTGCGACGCATGATTAACCTTCAGCTTTAGGTTGAGCGGGGATTGCGGTACGCTGAGTCTGTTCAAGCACTTCGAGCAAAATTTCCTGAGTCTTGACCGCATTTTCCATGAGCACTTCGCTTGCGCGTTCGTGGAAGGCTTCGAGAGACTGGTTGAGGTGTTCGACAAAGTTGTCTTCTTCTTCGTGTTCAGCGGTATCGCCGGAGAGCTTTTCAAGAATCGTTTCGAGACCGCTACGCAGCATTTCGAGGTTCGCGCTGAGTTCGGACTGGTTCACGCGCATAAGTTCTGCGGTTTCCACGATGTTTCCGCCAAGAGCGTCCGTAGCTTCCTTTTCCTTGACCACGCGGTTGTCGATGCTTTCGGTGAGCGCCTTTTGAGCATCCAAGAGAACGCTCGACGTTTCGGAAAGCTTCTGGAACGCACCGAGAATATCGGAAGAAAGTGCACCGAGCTTTTCGGAAACGGACTGTGAAAGTTCTGCGGAACCGGCCTGAGCCTTTTCGGCAACTTGCAAGGCCACGTTCTTGAGCGTTTCGAGGCCTTCGCGCTGGGAATCCACGTTTGCTGTCGTTTCGGATTCGAGGCGCTGCATAAAGCTTGCCCACTGTTCGCTGGATTGCTTAACTTGTTCCGCAACGGAATCACCAATGCTCTTAGAAGCTTCATCCATTGCATCCTTAGTGAGGTACGCCACATCCATGGTGCCTTTCGCCACATCTTTAAGTCCATCCTTAACATCAGCGGCAACGCCATCAAGGCCTGCTTTAACTTCAGAGGCGACCTTCGAAAGTGCGGTTTCCACATTGCCAGAAACGCCTTCGAGCGAAGATTTAACGCCAGAAGAAATTCCATCGAGGCCAGCATTCAACGATGTTGAAATGCCATTGAGCTTTTCGTCGAGCTTTGCGGGAATCGCCTCCACCGACTTGGAGAGGGCTCCGATATTTTCATTAATCGGGTTAAACGCATTCGTAACCGATGCACCCACAAGTTCACCAAACTTCTGGGAAGATTCATTCATGTTGGCAACAGCGCCTGCGAGAGAATCGTTCACCGTCTTAATCGACGAAGTCATTTCTATAGAAACTTTCTGAACCGATTCCACCACATCTTGGTTGAGTTTCGAAGTCATGGAGGAGAGTTCTTCGCCCACCATTGAAACAACGCCTGCCAAACCTTCCTTGACCGAAGAGGCTATTACAGACAAATTCTTTTCAACAGAATCGAAAAGACGTTCCAGTTCATTCTTGTCTTTTTCGATAGCACCCTTTTCGCTCACAGAGTCTTGCATGTCGAGCGTAAAGGCATCGAGGTGAGCCATGAATTCATCGCGCTTGGAGCTGAGCACCGTGCGGCTCGCGCCCAAAATCAAGGCTGCAAACAAACCGCAAAGGCTAGTACCGAAAATGCCCTTCATGTTCTGGAAGAGTACCTGAATCGTGTCGAGCGTGCCTTGCGTCGTAGAATTGTCGATAGCGCCGCCGGCAGTTGCCACGGACTGCATAAGACCGAAGAACGTACCCATGAGGCCGAGGAGGATCACCGTCGAACCCACGCTGCGGTTCAAGGGAATCGAAGAACCGGCCGAAAGCACTTCAAAAGCAATCGGCGAATCAAGGCGAATGTCCTTTTTCAAAAGTCGCTTAGCCATTTCAATGCGCTTGCCCACGACACCCTCATCCAATTCAGGATAAACGTGTTCGTTTTCGCAGGCGTCAATGATATCGTTTTCGGCCATAATCTGCTTCATCTTGCGGATTGCAGAAAGCTGTTCGACCAAATAAACGGCCATAATGGCGATCATGATAATCCAACCGAATGCAGGTGCGCCAAAGTAAAGAGCACCTACGACAAGGGTTGTAAAACCCACCACCGTTAAAACAAGAATCGTATTGAATGCATTTTTCATTTTTTACCTACACATTCTGCGCCTGATATGGAGCGGCTGTTTCAAACAAGTTTAACTGACCGCGAGAGAACCCGCGAAGGAAAAGGGACCATTTGCTCTGGTACCATTCGATAATTTGCGTTGTAAGGCCTTGCGCGTAATCGCAAAAGTCATCCGTAAATGCCAAGAAGCAATTTTCGTAGGCGTAATGCGGATTCCAGAAACGCCCGACATTCCTTGCACAAGACATCGCGGACGAGTAATAGCGCACCGGACCTTTCGAAGAGAACGCGGCCGCAAAACGCTTTTTCGCAAGCGAATTGAGCGAAGTACGGAGCGAGACGACCATAGCATTTTCTTTTTCGCGCAAGGAAGCCTCCAAGCACGGCAAAAGTTTAGACACCGGATCTACCGCACTTTCAGAAAGCCAATACTTGCAGAGTTTTTCTTGCAACTGCATCACGCGGCCGTGCATACGCACAAACAACGGCTCAGCATCGCTCACCAACAAATGAATCGTCGCCGAATAAAAGTTGTTGATGTCCTGCTTATTGTTCTTGACGGTAAGCGCCCAGCCCTTCTCTTCGTCATGGACCAAAAAATCGCCGCCTTCAAGCAACAGGCGAAGTACTTCGTCGGTCGAGAAGCGCTGGATCCACTTGGCGCGGAACTCGCTGTAAAGTTTTTCGCAATCCTTGAAAATTTGCGGGAATCCGGATTCGCAAAGTTTCCATGCCGATTCGCTATACGAAATAAGCTCGGAACTACCAACATTGGCGCTCGGATTGTTGAGCATGGCATCGAGATGTTCAAAGAGCGCGATGGACCACGTGACCATCATGGATTGAGAAAGAGTCGCAACAATAGCCGAGCGATTCGGACGAACGGCCAAGCGAACGCTTGCCCCTGTCATCTTACGTATGGCTCTACGAAAAGCTTCTTCCACGACTACCCCTTAAAAATGCGACTCGATATTGTGCCACACATTGCGGCGGACTCGCTTTTTGGAAAGCTTGAGGTCGGCGGCCTCGCTGCGGATATCTGATTCTTGATTGTTGCGAATCAAATCCGTATCGCCATCAAGCTTGCCACCCGATTCGAGATAAAGCCCGTAAACGTTTTCGGAAACGCTGGTGCCATTCGAAACAATGCGGCCTGCCCTCACAGAAATCGCATAGCGGTTGTGAGCGAAAGTGCAATGCGACAAAGTGATATCGGGACTTTCATCGACCCAAAGTCCGTAGTAGTTATTGAAGAAACTCACGTTTTCAAGCGTACCGCTAGAACGGAAAATCGTATTGCGGAACGCATTTTCGACAGTCAAGTTCTTGATTTCAAAAGGACGAGCGCTCGACATAATGTGGAAACCATTCCAGTTCGCCACAGAATCCGCACCGCTAAAAACAACAGGTTTGTCATTCGTGCCTGCTATTTTAATGGCCCCTTGGATCATGAGTTTGGCAAACTCGCCCATGAGAACAGTCACGCCCGGTTCAATGATCAAAGAATCTTTTTCGCCGACAACCACACCCTGTTCGAGCACATAAGGGCTATCCTTTTCTTTCAAAAGGACCTTGCCGTTTTCGGCAACTGGGAACGGCATACCTGAAGCAAACAAAGCACTAGCGGCAAGAACAGTCAAAATAGAGGAACGCATAAAGCTACGGATCATTGCTGGTTCCTCAATGTGATTTTCTGATTGACATTCAAGCTCGGGAGCGTGTCGCCCGCAACGAGGTCGCGCACATCAAGAACGGCGACAATATTCATTTCAGCTGAAGAAATCGTTCCGTGAGTCACGTCAAAGAGAACCATTCCATCGCCAACAACATAGTCGCTGCTTTTCAGCTGCAAATTCGAAGTTGTATCCGGCAGTTCCAAATACTTCATGCCCATGTGAATTTTAGCCATGCGAATGCCGTCTTGCAAAAACACATCCTGTAACGTGAACGTCTTATAAACTGTTGTGGTGCTGTTGCCCTTGCCAAAAATCGGCATCTGGCGTTCCCAAGTTTCACCAAGCTTTACCGGCTTTTCGGGGAGCAGCGGCTGCGCCTTGAGGAAAAGCGGAATCAAGTTGAGTTCGTCTTCAGAAGGCATGTCCAAGGCATTTTCGATGGTCGGATCGGTAATGATGCCATCGTGATGAAGCTTGAACTGGAAATTCTGAATGGAAAGATATTTTTCGATATTGCGGAACTCATCGACGGAGCGCTTGTCGCTTGTGTAATCGACGGAATCGATTTTCATTTCGAAGCGACCAGAGCCATTGTCGTACGACATGAGGAGACTCATGGTACTGCGGACGCTCACATGCGTGCGCATAGATTCAGGAACATTCACAGAATCGCCCGGCAAGCTCACGTTCAACGTAGATTCAAGAACATACGACTGCGGGGCTACAGTCTGCGTGTTAAAAGCAAGATGAATTTCGTTCCGTTCGCAGGAGCAAAGGCTGAACAGCGCAACAGAAAGTGCGGAAAAAGCGTAAAACTTCATAAAATTCATGCGTAGAATATAGAATATAGATTAGTG
>CAMZFJ010000219.1 GCA_947306025.1 uncultured Fibrobacter sp. | reverse complement strand
GTATGGGCGCATGCGAGTACGCGAAATCGACCGCCGTTTACGTGAACTAGACCGCATTTTGGACGGTGCAAAAATCGTCGAAAACGCCGCCACCAAAGACGGCTCCATCCGTTTCGGCGCCACAGTCAAGATGCTCGATAAAAAGACCAAACGCGAAAAGGTCTATAGCATCGTCGGCGACAAGGAAATCGACCCGCTGCAAGGCCGCATCAGCATGAAGTCCCCCATCGGTGAAGCTTTACAAGGCAAAAAAGCCGGTGACACCATCGAAGTCCAAGCCCCCCGCGGAAAGATCGTTTACGAGATATTAGAGGTTAGTTACTAGTTATTAGTCATTGGTCAATAGTTTAAGTTAGGCACCAAAGGTGCGTTTTCTAATCCAAAACAAATAGCGATTGACCATAATCTAAATATTTAAGCCAGCTAATTTTCAAAATAATTCAACTAAAGACTATTGACTAACAACCAATGACCAACTTCATCGATACCCATTGCCATATTGATTCCTACGAACGTCATGCTAACGAATCTTTCGACGCGCTCCTCGCCCGTTTCGAGAACGCGAGCTTTGCCGATAGCCTGAGTTCGGCCAAAGAAAAAGCTGCCGCCTCCAAGATTGCACAGCCAGAAGCATTCATCCACGTGGCCTGCGATCCAGCTGATTTCGAAACCGCACGCGCCTTGAGCGAAAAATACCCATTCGTCTACACCGCTTACGGCATCCATCCCGAGTACGTCGAAACAGAAACCGCCGAAGACGAATCGCGCATGATGGAATTTCTAAAGCACCCCAAGTGCGTTGCCTGCGGAGAATTCGGGCTCGATTACCATTACGGCGCAGAAACTAAGGCCGCACAAGTCATGCTTTTCGAGCGCCATTTGCAATTAGGCATAGAAAGCGGCAAGCCTCTCGTATTGCACCTCCGCGAAGCTGATGAAGACGCACTCGCCGTGCTCCGCTCCGCAAACTTGCATAACTGCAACATCCACATTCATTGCTTTACCGGCACACCGGAATTTGTCGAGCGACTCCTCGCCCTCGATGCAAACATTTTCGTTGGCTTTACGGGAATCGTCACGTTCAACAACGCGCAAAGCGTACGTGACGCCGCCGCCATCGTGCCGCTCGACCAGATTCTCCTGGAAACTGACGCCCCTTACATGGCGCCCGTCCCGTTCCGCGGCAAACCTTGCCACTCCGGCTACATTCCGTTTATCGCAGACAAACTCGCCGAAATAAAAAAAGTGACAGTAGAAGAACTCTACCACCACTGTCGTGAAAACACAAGAAAGTGTTATGGGATTTAACAAGGTTTTAGGTTGTATGTTACAGGTTTTAGGATTAAGTATCAAGCACTTCGTGCGTCGTTTCATATGCGGCTCCGCCGCGATTATTTTCCTAACCCCTAATACCTAATGCCTAACACCTACTACGCCTTCACCGCTTCCTGCTCTGTTTCAAACGTAGAACCTTGAGAAGGAATATTGTAATGATTCTTCATATACTCTAGTGCCATTTCCGTATTGAGCGGTCTGCTAAAATAGAATCCCTGAATCAAGCGGCATCCTTCAAGATAAAGGAAGTCCAGCTGTTCCTTTGTTTCCACACCTTCTGCAATCAAATCCAAGTTCAAGGACTTTGCAATGCCAATCACCATACGGGCAAATGCAGCATCTTCTTCGTTATCGGCCACATGGTCCACAAAGTACTTATCCATCTTGAGCGTATGCACCGGATAGCGCTTTAAGTACGAGAGAGAACTGTAACCGGTACCAAAGTCGTCAATCGAAATCTGGATACCCATATTAGAAAGGGCTCGCATAATTTCAATCGTCTTGTCGGCTTCGCACATTGCCGTATATTCAGTAATCTCAAGCTTCAAATTGCGCGGATTCAAATTCGTTTCGGTCAACACGCGGCGCACATCGTCCACCATCGAGTCCATCGAGAATTGCTTTGCCGAGAAGTTCACTGCGACCTGAATATCCTTGAATCCCATATCGACCCATTGCTTTGTCTGGCGGCATGCCATGCGCAAAATCAGCGCACCCATCGGCACAATAAGGCCCGTTTCTTCGGCAATTGGGATAAATTCAGCAGGAGAAATAATACCACGTTCAGACTGATTCCAGCGCACAAGCGCTTCGAATCCGACAATTTTGTTTCCTGCACGGATATCGACAATCGGCTGGTACATGAGAACAAATTCTTGCGCCTGAATAGCTCTACGAATTTCGAATTCGAGCTTGTAAAGCTTCATCGCCTTTTCGCGAATACCACCGCTAAAGAACTGGATACCGCCGTGGTTAATGCCCTTCTTCATATCGCGAAGGCTTGCATTTGCATTCGCAAGAATATCTTCAACGCAATCGACATCTTGATTAATCACAATAGACATCGAAACGCTAATATAAAGATCCTTGCCTTCTAAAAGAATCGGAGACTTTACTTTGTTATGAATATTACGAACAAGAGGGATTAAGTCATCATTAGGGTCGCGACTTTCGATATTGTGCAAAATAACGGCAAAGACGTCTGGGCCAATACGAGCCACACAATCATCAGGGCGAGCAATCGATTTTAAGCGGTCAGCAATCGTACGGAGAACATTATCACCAATATTGATAGAATACGATGCGTTGATTGCGCCAAAGCTATCGATATCCAAAAGAGCAACCGCAAAAACATAGTCAGGGCGTTTGGCAGCAATATCGACATCCATCTTGAGTTTTTCGAGGAAGTACTTGCGATTATAAACACCCGTCAAAGCATCTTGATAAACAAAATTATAGGCTTCGCGTTCATCAGGTTTACGATCAATTTTTTCAGTCAAGGAACCAATCACGCGAATCGGACGGCCCAAGTCATTACTTTGTACACGTCCACTAATAACAAACTTAGCATTTTTCTTAGAGGCATCCAGCAAAGTCAAATTGCAAGAGAATGTTCCAGCCTTTTGCAATGCAGCATTCAACTGTTCACGGAACGCATTCCAGTCGCTTTCAATCACGCGCTTTTGCAAAGGTTCAAAGGAATCTTCAAGGCTTGTATTTTCGGCAGCAAGCATCTTGGCAATACGATTCGACCAGTAAACCTTCCCCGAAGCCACATCAAATGTCCAGAAACCATCCGATGACACATCGATCATCATCTGGAACATTTCATCTTTTTCAAGAAGATCTTTTTTAAGATCGCGAATCGGCTCCACAACCTTCGGTTCTGGAATTTCGACATCATTTCGAATTTTACCGGTTTCTACAGGGAACTTGTAAAATAGGGCGACATACGCCAAAAATACAATAGCCAAGATATATGGTATAAAATTATACGCGTGCTCAGAGAGGTTCAGAATATCCGGAATAGATTCTGCAAACAACAAACACGCTAACAATAGCGCAAAACGCAACACCACATGTTCATCAAATAATCTCATGTCAACCCAATCTTTTATTTACACCTAAAATAAGTAGAATATTTGCAAATAGAACGTCACGACAGTATTTAGTAAGGATTTATTTACTCCAATTTCTAGTATTCCAAGTTGGAATAGTTAAAGTGTTAAACGACAAAGACACCTGATTCGTCCATTTTACAAGTGTCTCCAATTCCTGTAACTGAATATAGCTAAAAAAAAACAGAAAGTAAATAAAAATAAAAAATTGAATTATAAGAGTTACAATAATTTAAACAAAATAACAACAAATCATAGTCAAAACCAACAACGACGCGGTTTTACGACAAAAAGATATTTTTTACATATGTAAAAAGTATTCTGGCGAAAGAACTTCAAAAGAAGCATTTTTTCGATTTTTTCAAAAAATTTTTGAACGATTTCACCTCAATTTTTTTCGAAATCATCACCAAATTTTCTCTTGCATAAAAAAAATCTTAACACCTCATTTCGTAAATTGCTATTTTCATTAAACATTTCGTAACAATTTTATTATAAAAAAATGTTCACAAAACAAACCAAAAAAGACTTAAAGTCCCGTTTTTTCAAGAGAAACTGCGACGTCCTAACCTTTTTACAGAATGCAACAGGCTGTTTCTTGATTTAATGCAAGGGCATAGATATATTTGAGCCATCAACAAAAGGAGATTTATGACCATTCCAGAAGTACTTAAGAACATTCGTGAAAAGCACAACCTAACACAAGAACAGATGGCAGAGCGCGTACACGTGACAAGGCAAGCTGTAAGCCGTTGGGAAACAGGTGAAACGCAGCCAAACACCGAAATGCTCAAGGTTTTGTCGAAGGAATTTAACGTTTCGATTAACACATTGCTCGGCGCACCGCGCCAGCTCTTTTGCCAATGCTGCGGCATGCCTCTCGGTGACGATGCGGTAATCAGCCGCGAAATTGACGGATCGTTCAACGAAGACTACTGCAAATGGTGCTATGCCGACGGCAAATTCGCTTACACCAGCAAAGATACATTGCTTGATTTTTTGCTTTCGCACATGCCGAACCCAGAAAACAAGCCCGACAGCGAACGACGCGCCTTTTTTGATTCGCACCTTTCGCAGCTAAAACACTGGAGATAGGTTGGCTCACCGCCAAAGGTGCATTTTTGCAAGACGCAAGATGTACGTCATGCAGGTGGGGCCCCAGCTCAGAGTTGCGAAGGCCGCACGGGCCCCTCCCTGCACCCTCCCC
>CAMZFJ010000218.1 GCA_947306025.1 uncultured Fibrobacter sp. | reverse complement strand
ATCATCCCCTAAAACGCCACCGCCACCAAATCCATAAGAAATAGAATTCGGTTTAGCCGCCATAAAACGGGATGCCGATGGAGCATGCGATGAGCACCCCACAAACATAAAGGCAACAAACAAAACAAGCAAAGAAAATCTATTACGCATTAATGATAAAATAGCTTATTCCGCAAAAGTGTAAATGCATTTCATCGACACAAATTAACTAGTCATCAGTTTTTGCAGTCCAAATTCTCATAACCGCCTATGAATCAGTCTTAACAGCATCGTAAAATTGTATATTGGGGCCGATGATTCATCAAGTCGAAAAGCCCGTACATCGCAGCAAACTTCGCCGCATGCTGGGCAAGGAATTTTACATCGCCAAGCGCCGCCTCGCTTGGATATTTTCACGAACGCGGTTTTCTAAAGTTGACCGCTCCGTGAATTTTTCCAACGTCTGGATAGACCACAAGTCCATTCTTCTGCGCCAGTTGAAAGATGTGGATATGCACCTCCAATACAACAAAATCACCAACCTAAAACTGGCAGTCGCCAAGCTAGATGGTGTAGTGATTAAACCCGGCGAAATGTTTTCTGTCTGGCGCTTGGTGGGCAGGCCCTGCAAACGGAAAGGTTACAAAGAAGGCATGATGATTCACAACGGAAAAGTCGGTTCGGGCATAGGCGGCGGGTTATGCCAACTCGGGAACTTGCTTTATTGGATGGCATTGCACACGGACCTCACCATAAAAGAACGCTGGCGCCATAGTTTTGACGTATTCCCCGATGCCGGAAGAACAATTCCCTTCGCCTGCGGGGCCACGCTGTCGTACAACTACATCGACCTTCAACTGCAAAACAACACAGATCACGCATTCCAAATAAAGCTCTGGGTCGATGACGAGTATTTGAATGGGCGCATCACATGCGATATTCCGCTCTACTCAAAGTACGAAGTCTATGAAACCGACCACCGCTTTGAACTCCAGTGGTGGGGCAGCTATACACGGCACAATTGCATCTGGAAACGCATCACCAACTTGTCTACCGGCGAAGAAACAACAGAATTGATTGCCGAGAACAACGCCATCATGATGTACAATCCGATGCTGGAACGGTAGAACTATTTCTTCTTCGGGGCGGGAACTTCAGGAAGCATCGCCTCCAAAAGTTTCGCGAGGAATGCACTATCTGCAATTTGTTCATCGGTGATGCGGAGCATCGGCTTTGCGCCATCGTAAGGCAACTGCTTTTTCGCATTCGGCAAAAGCTTGAGCGCGGCAGGCACAGGCTTTACCAGCAAGCGGTCATCGTAAATCCCGCCGAAAATTTTTCCGTCGGCATAAAGAATAAACTCGCCCATCATCTTGCGGGTCGTCACGCGGAACCCACCATTAAACTGTTCGCCCTTGAACTGCCCCACCACATAATCCCTAAACTTCTGTGAACTCGGCATGATATCATCTCCTTGATAATCATCCACAATCATCAATAATCATACAACTAAATTATAGTTCTTACTAATTAAAGATTGCGTAGTGCGTCATAAAATAAAATCTATTTCGCGGTTCATCGATTTCTCGACCATAGCGGAATTCAAAAGAAAAATCTTCGTAAGTAAAATAAGCTCCTATACCAAATTCACTGTATGCATGCGTAGATCGAAAACCAAGACCTCCCAGATTTTCATCAACCGAATAACCATTATTAGCAATATATTCACTAAGCCCAACTCTAAATTCATCACAGATAGGAATCTCTTCTATCAGCATTAAGCCTCCAGAAATGGGGGCCTCGTTCTTTTTATCCGAGCCCATACCAGCCCACCCCTGCAATCCAATATATTGGCTTCGAAACCCCATAATATATCTGAAAGACATATTCTCAAATGAACCACCTGCCACAAAATGGCTATATCTAAACAAAAGAGAAAAATCAGAATTTGCAAAACCTTCCTCATCATCATAATCTTCATGAATATGAGATGTGCCTTTATAAATATCTCCAGATCGAAGAGAAGCTCCAATAATAAAAGATTTATTAAACTTCCCTTCTTCCTTTTTCACATTCATAAACTGCGCAGCAGAAGGCGGATGATTTGAACACCCCGCAAAGAGCAGGGCTAACGCAAACAAAACAACAGAATAGTACTTCCGAACCATTCTTCAAAATTAGATTATTTCTAACAAATGCAAGAGCATTTCATCAGCGGATTTTATCCGCTTGTCAGAAATAAAAAAATGTATAACAATGTCACTGGATCCTATCGGCTTTCAGCCTCCAGGATGACAATGTTCTAAGCTCAGTTCGCGAGAACGACAGTTTCTTTCGTCTCTCGTCTGTAGGCTCTCTTTGACCACTTGCGCTTTAGCGCTTACGTGGTCATGATCCGCGAATGGGGAGCAGAGCCGTTCTTTCGTCTAACCCTTACTCGTCTTCTTCCAAGCCCATCAGCGACATGGCAAGTTTCCAGGTTTCCTTATTCTCAAAACTGTCGCGGATACCGCCACCATAGCGGGCATGTGCAAATTCTTCGACAAGGTGTTCCCAGCCATCGAGCACACCCTCTTTCACAAGATTATCGAGATTGACCGTAGAAGCATCCTTGGCATGAAAGCGAAGCGCCACGTATTCTTTGCAAACGCTTTCGAGTTCCAATAGCCATTCGCGGCTATCGGCCACCATCACGCGCTGCTTCAAGACCGCCATGCGTTCACGAATAGCAGATAATGAGTCTCTCCATTTTTCAAGAACCTTTTTAGCCTTCGCTCTGCGATGCACGCGCCACATACCAGCGATAACCAAGCACAAAGCTACAACAAAGCCTACCGCAATCGGCAACATACTCACAGGAGCATCAGCACGCAGTGGCACAGAATCGCTACGCAAGTCCAGCGACTGGCCCATAGGCGTCGGGATTTCAAAACGCATCGCCGGGATATTCAAGTTACCCGTATCCTGCACAACGAGCTTATAGTTGAACGTAATCTGGGCCAGTTCCTTGCCATCCTTCACCGTACGACTCGATTCCTGCGAAACGCCCAACTGCAAAAGGCCCTTCGCATTGGCAGAACTCGTCGGCACCACCAAAATGGCACTGCCTTGAACATTCCATGAAACCGTCACCGGAAAATCAATCGTATCACCCACCGTCACCTTAAGCGGAGCGCCAGACAATCCCGTCGATATAGAAATACCTAATTGCTCCGGCGTCGGGAGCTGGAGTTCATTCGAAGCATCTTGAGCAACACTATCCGGTTGCACGGCAAGGACATTCGTCGAATCGTTTTTCGTTGCAACAAGCAACGTGTCAGCATTTTTTTCTTGAGTCTCGGCCTTAGCTTTTTTCGCCTTGGCAGCCTTCACGGACTTAGTATTCGCGTTCTTTTTCATACTAAAGAATATACAAATTCCATCTAAAAAAAATCGACCCCGCAATAATGCGGGGCGACAGATAAAGAAAGATTTAAGCCTAGATCCTTCGACGACGGGCTATGCCCTCGCTCAGGATGGCATTACCCTAAAGCTTGCCGAACAGATTTAGGATGACACGGAACTGCTAAACTCCAGCCGGGCGAATGAACAAGCCGTTCAACAAGCCCGAATACATCGAGAGCAAGATATCCGCAAAGTAGCTCTGAACAGTAAGGCTAGGCAGTTTTGCATTCAAGCCCGCAGTGCAGGCTGAAAGCCAAGTCGAATTGCCAGCGATGCCCGTAGCGCACCATGCACCGTACCACTGCGGCGGAACAACCGTATTGTCCGTGTAATCCTTACCAACAGACAAATTCCAAGAATAGTTGACAGCAAGAGCCATGTCGTCTGGATTACCGCTAGCCTTTGTAGAAATAAAGGTATTCAACTTGGTAAGGATTGCAGCAGCTCGCGGATCCTGATACCAATAGTAATCCCATGCAATACGCCACGGAATACGAACAGATTCCTTATTGAACTGCCAATAAGTAAGGTCAGCAGAACCGTTAGAAGGTTTTGCAGCCATGCCAGCATCATTACTCCAGTCCGGGAAGACACTTGTGCCTGCATCCTGAACCTTCTGCATATAAGCGTACATGGCATTTAGCACACCCGTCCAATCGTGGGCAGCATCCACTAAAGCAAAGAGTCTAAGGGCCACCGGAGAGAAGTAGCTCAAGTTGTAAACCGGGTTAGATTTTTTCCATGAATCGTCGTCACCGGAGTAGATGAGCAAATTCGACGGATTTACTTCTAATTCCCAAATGGCATTCACAAACGTCAATGCATCAGCCAAATAGGCGTTCGCAGATGCAACGTCACCCGCACTCAGTTTCTTAAAAGACATCAAAATCAAAGCCGTAGCAATATCTTCATCGGCATCTGTAGCGCTGGTTTCATCAGCGACATCCCAATGGAACGATTTTGTAATCCATGGCATAAGCCTTCTGCCAGTATATGCTCTAAAACCTCTAGTATAATTCCACAAGCGAAGGAACGCCTCTTCATCGCCATTGAAATAGGCCAAAAGCATACCATAACCAATACCTTCAGACACCGTGCAAGCGCGGGTTTTCATATTCGGAACAGTAGTGTTTTTATCCATACAGGAATTCTTATAATAACCTGTCTGGCTAGACCAGATAACACGAGCTGCCGGCATAAAGCTTGCCGGGAACACCATATCGAATTCTGTAGCAAG
>CAMZFJ010000217.1 GCA_947306025.1 uncultured Fibrobacter sp. | reverse complement strand
GTTTTATCGGAGTAGATAATGAGATTTGCCGAACCGAACTTTTTGTGGGGCCTTTTTACTCTGCCTCTTTTTGCGCTTCTGTTTGTGTATGCGTACCATCGTCGTAAAAAATTAGCGGCCCGTTTTGTATCGCTTTCGATGCTTTCGAAACTTTCGACGAGCGTTTCTCCGTGGCGCCGCCTGACTAAAGTTCTGTTGTTGCTCCTTGCCATAGCATTCTTGTTTGTGGCGCTTGCCCGCCCGCAGTGGGGCCGCAAGATGGAACATGTGGAACGTCGTGGACAAGATCTCGTGCTTGTGCAGGACATTTCGCTTTCGATGCTCGCTGAAGACGTAAAGCCGAATCGTTTGGTCCGTAGCCGCCATGAAATTTCGTCTTTCCTCGAATCGCTCACGGGTGACCGTGTGGGTTTGGTGGCGTTTAGCGGTGAAGCCCAGGTAATGGTGCCTTTGACGCTTGATTATGGCACGGTGCAGATGGTGCTTCGTGAATTGAATCCGGGCTGGCTCATGCCGGGCACGAACTTGGAAAAGGCTATCCGTAAAGGAATGACTTTGTTCAAAAACTCCGGTGGTGCAAGCCAGCATTCTATCATGATTCTCATGAGCGATGGCGAAGAGCTTGAAGCTGCCGCCGTCAATGCCGCCAAGGAAGCTGCCGAGATGGGCATCAAGATTTATACAATCGGTATCGGTTCCCGCGAAGGCGTGCCTATACCGCTCAAGGACAAGAATGGCGGGAGTGTCTATAAGAAGGACATGCAGGGAAATATCGTAACGACTCGCCTTGAAGAAGGAACGCTCCAAGAAATTGCGAATGTGACTGGCGCGCTTTACTTCTATGCTAGTCCGGGCGAGTTCCAGTTGCAAAAGGTCTTGACCGAAATCGCGACGCTCGAAAAGAAAGACCAGAGCAGCGACCGCATGGAAAATTATCAGGACCGCTACCAGATTTTCCTCGGGCTTGCGGCATTGTTATTCTTGATCGAGGCTGTTGTTTCGGAACGCGGCCGCCGCCGCAAACAGCTGAATGGTCGCTTTAGCTAGCTATTGGTCAATAGTCATTGGTCAATGGTTACTAGTTAGTTGCTATTGCAATAGAAAAGGCCCGGCGCACTCGCGTCGGGTCTTTTTCATAGGAGGGATTGAAGAAGCCTTCCTGGTGGGGCTGTGTCTCGACTGGAGATCGGTGCGGAAGCCGGAGGTAGGCTTACTACGCGTGTTGTGGGGCCACTAGGAAGGCTCATTTATTAATATATGCTTATTTGCAGAATGGGGAGCGATAAACCGAAAAATGATTGCTCTATATTGGAATGTTCCTTTTTAGTTTACTATTTTCTAGTTAATGAATACGAAATATTTAGTTTCTGCTGCGTTTTTGGCCTCTTTGGCTACTTTGACTGCATGTTCCTTGATGCCTAATTTTGGCTCGAAATCCAAGGGAACGGTAGATGTATATGCCGCTGCCGCTCAGGATTCTGCCAATGTGACGGGTTCATTGCAAGGTGTGCCCGGACATTATAGCAAGATTGAATTTCCGGAATACAAGTATGTGGCTCCGTATCCGAAAGATTTCCGAGTGGAAATTGCAGAGGGCATTACGGGTTACATCGTAAGCGATAATACGCTTCCGCTGGTGGACTTTACGGTCTATTTTGAAGAAAACAACTTGCCGCAGGTCCTCAAGGACAAGGCCGCCTTCGAAATGGTTGGCTCCATGATTCGTCGTGGTGCGGGTGGTGGAATTACTCCGCATGCCCTTGAAGACTCCCTTGAATTTGTGAGCGCCTCGATTTCCACAAGTGTCGGAACTTACCTCTCTGCGTTCGACATCAACTGCCTTTCGAAGGATTTTCCGTCGATGCTTGAACTTGCGAGGAAAGTGCTCACGGCGCCTGCGTTCGACAAAACTCAGTTAGAGATTGTTAAGGCGAATTTTGTAACGGCTTATGAACGCCGCTACGAAACTCCGGCCAAGGTGCTTTCGGCTCTGAAGTCCAAGGTGAACTACGCACCGAATCCGCGCCTCTGGGATGCTAACGCGGCCGAATACAAGGCTGTGACCGCAGCCGATGTAAAGCGCTTGGCCAAGGGCGTTTTCTCTTCTAAGCGGATTGTCTTTGCGCTTGCCGGTGATGTGAACAAGGATTCTGCGGTGACCATGCTCAAGCAGTTCTTTGCGGATTGGAATGTCGCCTTGCCAAAGACGGAAAAGCCGAAGCCAGAAAAGTTGACGTTTGCACGCAAACCCGGTGTGTACGTGGTCGATAAGGACATCACACAGGCGAACATTACCATGAACCAGCCGTTTGTGATGCGCCCGCATCCGGATTATTACCCGACTGCCGTGGCTAGCTTTATTTTGGGCGGTGGCAGTTTTAGTTCTAGACTCATGAACCGCGTCCGTAGCGATGAAGGCCTTGCTTATAGCGTTTATAGCACGGTCGGAAACGACTACCGCGATACGGCGATGACGACGATTGCGCTCCAGACGAAGGTTGAAACGGTGGATTTTGCCATGAAACTCGTTTTTGAGGAAGTGGAAAAGCTTGCAAAGGATGGTCCTACGGCCGAGGAACTGGAACAGGCTAAGAAATCCTTGGTTGAAAGCTTGCCGAGCCTTTTTGATACCCCGTCTTCGACGGCTTCCATTTTTGCTAAGGGTGAGCTTCTTGGCAAATCGGACGATCATTATTTAGATTATGTGAAGGAAATCACGGCTGTGACGGCTGAACAGGTCAAGGCGATGATAGCTAAGTATTTTGACAAGAACAAGATGACGATTTCAATCGTCGGACCTGTTTCCATGTTCGAATCGCTGAAACCGTTTACAGTGATTCCTTTGGACAGTCTTGAATTCCGTTAAACCTAAAAAAGCGAGGTGTTTATGCAGAGTAAGGGATTGCATTTTTCGTTTTTGAGCGTGTGCTTGGGCGTTATGCTTGCGCTTGGCTCTTCTCTGTCGTATGCCGCAAAAATCATCCCGGTTTCGGAAATTTCCGGCAAGACGCTTTTGAAGAAGATGCACAATAAGGAAGAGGATGTGCGTGCTTTTTGCTCGGGCATGTACAAGTGCCTTGATATCAGGTACGAGGCTTGCTCTGAAAATGATATGAAGCCGTGGCCTAAAGTCAATTATGATGAAGAATATTGTGGCCCCTATAAGGAAATTGTAAAGCGAGGTTTCTCGATAGACATCAACAAGCCCATGGTAGCTGATGTCTTTTTACGCCTTGGCCGCCAGTACAGGGCGATTTATTCTAGCGAAGGGACTCTCCCGCTCGAAGTCAACGAAATTACGTTCTTGTTCGACAACATGCCGTTTACAGCGGACTTGATTAACGCTTATCTGGAATCTGAATACACGCTTGAATACAATAGCCATGACCGTCGCTATTTCTCGGGCGGTAACGGCCATGGACTTTCGGGTGATTTTTACTGGGCTTTGCAAGATAGCGCTGGTACAAAGCCTATGTTGCGAAACATGTTCTTTGGCTATGGTTACGCACAAATTCTAAAATGGTCTCTCAAGGGGACTGCGGTTGCGTTCTTGGATATGGACTTGGTTGCTCCGCGAACGCTCAAGTACAAGCTCACCGCTTTTGTGTTCCCTGCGAATTCCGTGTTGAATTCGATTATGCAGTTGCGTGTTTTCAAGAGCGTCGTGAACTCTAAAATTGACGATGTCGTAAACGATATTAAGAAAGCTTCGTCGATGTATTACGGCGGGAATCGTCGCCCGCTTACGACAAATGCTAAGCTGCGGACTCCTGAAAACCAGCGCCATGTAGCTGAGTATGATAAAGTCGTTGCAGGGGCTCCCTGGAAGCTCGGAGATGCTATGCGTCTTGAACGCTCCATGATGGAACTGAGCAAGCCTAAGCCCGCGCCTGCTAAACCTGCGGAGCCGACTGAGCCTACAGATAAAATTACTATTAAAAAGGATTAAAAATGAGTGAACCTAAGGATTTGGAAACTTTGCTTGCACGCGTTACGGAACGTCGCCGTGAGTTGCTGACTTCTGTTGTTAATCGCCGTACGCGTCATTTTTGCATGGTGCTTGAAGATTTGTTTGACCCGCACAACATTTCTGCGGTAATCCGCACGGCAGAAGTTTTTGGGCTGCAGGATGTGCACATCATCGAAGAAGACAATGCTTACAGTGTGAACAAGTCCATCTTGAAAGGTTCCTATAAGTGGATGAGCCTTTATCTGTACAAGAAGCGTATGCTTTGTATGGAAAAGCTCCGCGAAAAAGGTTACAAGATTGCTGTTGCAAGTACGAATACCACGAACTCCGTGCTCGACCTCGATTTGAGCCAGCCGATGGCTTTCTATTTGGGTAGCGAATTCCATGGAAACCACCCGGATACGCTTGCCCATGCCGACTACGAATTCAAACTCCCGCAGTACGGCATCACGGAATCCATGAACGTGTCTGTGGCCGGTGGCGTCTTGATGACTTACCTCGATGTGTTCATGCAGAAAGAGGGGCGCGAAAAGTTTGCGCTGCCGCAGGCCGAAAGAGATGCCTTGCTGCTCGATTGGCTTGACCGTCATGTAAACGGAATTGAAACAAACAGCCCCATTGTGAGGGTCGGGGAGTAGTTAGAACTTAGACAACTGCGTAAGGCGAGTGAAGCAGGATTGCTTGCAAGCCTAT
>CAMZFJ010000216.1 GCA_947306025.1 uncultured Fibrobacter sp. | reverse complement strand
TGCTCATACCCCATAGCCTTACATTCCCGTTTAACATTACTACAGCGAGAACTTCGGCATTCTTAACAAGTGCGTCATGCAAGGCGGCCATTCTTCTTCGTAATGGCTTACCAAGATGATTGTCGTCTCCGTCGAAAGCAGTTGCAACAGGTGGAACAGCTTTTCGCGATACTCGCCCTTGAGACCTTGCGTCGGTTCATCGAGCAAAAGCACTTTCGGCGGTCGAATTGCGGCACGAGCCATCAGCACCAAGCGCTTGTCAATCGGTGAAATCTTGCGAATCGAAATCGACGTATCTTCAAAGCCCAAGTACTTAAGCCATTCACGAGCCTTGGCCTTTTCTTCCCACGTGATGTTTTCGGCGCGGCAGAGGTTCGGCGTAAAGCCAGTGCAAAGCACATCCAGAAGGCTCAAGTCTTCGCGGTACTGGAGTGCCAGTTCTGGCGAGAAGAATCCAAGCTTTGCCTTGTGATCCCAGATGTTGAGGCCATGCCCTGGGCGTTCACCGAGGAGCGTAATGTCGTTGTTGTAAATCTGCGGATGGTCAGCAGTGAGCATGCCGAGAAGCGTACTCTTGCCAGCACCATTCTCGCCCATGACCGCCCAGTGTTCACCCTTGCGAACCGTCCAATTCAAATCTTTCAGAACGTCAGTATCGCCAAAGCGAACGTTGACATGTTTCAGGTCAAAGAGAATTTCTGAAGAGGTATGGGCTATGGGGTCGCTCGCAAGCTCGCTTTGAGGTATGAGCAAAACAATCTCATAATCCTTGAGTTCGGCTTTCTTGAACTTCGGGGCGGTTGCAGCTTTCGGGAGTTCGCCTGCGTATTGCGTAAACGTCTTGTCGGCATAAACAAACGCCGGGATTTCCGGGAGCAGTTCGTCTTCGCGAGCGAGGCGCACCACCACTTTCAAGTTCGGGCGTTTTGCAAGGTCTGCCACAGAACCCGCCAAATGCGCACGGTATTCCGGATCGAGCCCGCCAAACAAGTCATTGAAATAAACCCATTCCGGCGTTTCCATCCACATGCGAGCGAGCAACACACGGCGAAGTTCGCCATTCGAAAGGCTCAACAATTTGCGGTCGAGAATTCCTTCAGCAAGGTCTGCAATGCTCAAAGCCTCACCAAGCTTTTCCGGGTCGGTCAGCGGCCAAGCCATATCGTCGATGTAACGGTCGGTCTGCAAAAAGAACTTCTTGTCCAAAAGCAAGTTCCGCACCAGCGGAGCTTCGGCATCGTGCAAGCTGATAAAACGCTGCTGGAAGAACGGCGCAAGAGCATGCTGGATTTTGCGTTGCAAAGCCTCCGACATCGTGGAGACCTTTTCACGCTGGTTCAAGAAATGAGTAATGACTCGGTCAAGATCTTCGCCTTCGGTGCTGAAAATCTGCACTTGCGGAAACATCTCAATTAAAGCTTCAAAACGTTTGAATTCCATGCGCCCAAAGATAGAAAAAGGGGCGCCAAATGGCACCCCTCAAGAAATTGACATTTTTTATTCCAGCGAATCCTTTGGAGTTTCCTGCTTTTCTTTTTTCTTTGGCCTTCGCGATTTCAAATGCTTATAGGGGTCATAAGGTTCTTTACATTCCTCAATGTATTCAAGTATCCCTTTCGAATAGACAATCCGCCGCATATCCAACGGAAAGCCATACAGTAACGCCATATTTTCATCTTCGCTTTCATCCGTTATCGATTTTAAACGCCCAGCCTCATCGTAATCAAGTTCATGCCTCCTGACCTCTTTTCTCGATTCCTTCTTTGCAGGAACAAAAATGAACGGTAACATTTTCACAAAAGACTCCTGAAATTGTTCATAAGTCTTGAGTTTTCCATTTTCATCGTATTCGTGTTTTACGATAAATGAATGGGGATCAAACCGCGTTCCAGGGAAAAAAGTATCTTCGTAGAAAGCAGAATCCAGCACCTCGTCGCCAGCGGAATTAAACAATTTTGTCCGAGAAGAGACTGACTCGTAAAAGTTAATCGTTTCCGAAGTTTCCTTCACTAATTTTCCATTCTCGTAATAACGGGTAATTTCCGTTTCATAACGATCGGTTCCGTATTTGACAATTTCACAATTTTCCTTAAGTTTTCTCTTGTAAAAGCCGACCTTCTGCCCTAATTTGCCCAAGATGTTCACGTTATAGTTTGCCGTATCATTCGATGAATACACGTAACGAAAAACTTGATCATTATATTCATACTCAACGAGGCGCTGCAAACTATCAAACAACATTTTATCCGCATAGAATTCATCGCCTACATACAAGGAACCTTCGACATAAGTTTCGCGCGTCCTGGATGCAAAACCAAGCAATTTTCCAGAAACGGAATCCAGCTCCATTTTACTTTCGCTAATCACCTCGTCGCAACGTCCGTCACGCCACTTGCAAGCAATGCATCCCGTCACTATCCCATTCTTGCGTTTACCGACATACAAACTAGAATCCCCAGAAATACTCGTCTTGAAAGAAACAACAGAATCCACAGATTCCGCGTTTATCTCTTTTGAAATTCGGAAACAACTATCATCTTTCGAATACCCGGTAATTACAGTTCCCTCGCCCCACTTTGAACGAAATTCACCATCTAGGGAATCCTTTTCGTATCGTTGCGACAATTCATATCCAATGCGTTTTCCTGATCTATCATACTTTCTGAAAAAAAATTCTGCCGCAGAGCCAATTTCCAAATACTCTTTCGGGTCAAAATTATCCGCCCCCAATTGGCTCGGCAATGCACTGCAAACAATCCCCTTCGGCAAATCCTTCGAAAAGAGCAACATATTCAAAGCGCTTTCCGGCGCTCCTGAGCCATCGCCCGACAGGTAACCCCCCGAATCCAGAGAAACCATGCGATAAAAGTGATAGCCACAGAATCCTGCAACAAGTAAAAGCGGAGCGGCAACAATCAGCAAAATTTTCAGGAACTTTTTCATTTAGATTCGCTCAAATGCAATTGTTTTTAAAATACCATCTTAAGCACCGCCAAAAAAACTTTTTTCTCAATTTTTCCGATTTTTTACGTCAAAAAAGTGAAAAAAATCCATTTTTTCACGTAATTTTACATATAAATTAAACGTTTTCAGTATAATTTAAAGATTTTTCTCTTTTTTTTCAACCAGATTTCGCCCTAAATGGCAGACTATCACAGCCTTCAGCCTCACAAATCCATCAAAAAAAGCGAATTTATTACAGACAACATTAAATTTTTACGTAAAAAGTTTCCAAATAAAAGGAATTTTCACGTAAAAATCATCATTTTTTCAAAATCACTTTTTTTTCGGATCAATAAAATTTTCAATGAAAAACGCCATCCATGCAAAAAACTCCCGGCTGCTACACCGAGAGTCTAGTGAGGAGGAAATATTTTTTAGAACTTGCTGAAGAAATCCCAAGTGGTTTCAGGCACCCAAGATTTTTGCTGGCCCGGATCCTTGTGGTCCCAAATGTGTCCGCCAGACTGCGTGCACCAACGCACCGGGAAACGTTCTTCGACCGTCGTGTAATCGTAGCACTTGTGAGCGGCATTGCGCTGGGCTTCTTCGGCGCGTTCGTTTTTCGCCTTGCCGCCTTCAGAGTTGAGCGTCAAGATAATGTCGCGGGCATTGCGTCCCATTTCCGGAGTGCAGAGGTTGTCATCGAGGCCGAGCACGCCCATCCAACCGATACCCATGTTCTTGCGCTGCGGGAGCCAAATATTGCGTTCAGCAGTTTCGTACACGGCAACAGCGCGGAGCACATCCTGATGGTTCCAAGAAAGTCCGTTGGAGAACATCGAGCCGTAGCTAAAGCCGGTCGAGAACACGCGAGAAGAGTCGATGCAGAAGCTGTCTTCGAGCATGGCCAAAAGTTCATCGAAAAGGATGTAGTCGTTCTGATCCCACGGAGCTTGATTTCCGTTACCTTCTGGAGCCACGAAAATTGCGGTTTCGTCCTTGTCAAGCGGTTTCAAGCCATAGTAGCCTTCGTCCTGAACGCCACCGGCCCAGCCGCCCATGCACTGCATACCGAAAATCAACTTGTACGGTTTATTCTTGTCGTAACTCTTCGGGATATCGATACGCACATCACGAGTACCCTTACTCCACTTGAAGCTGATATACGGTTTGCCACTAGCACGGTACTTGTAAAGCTTGGTATCCTTGCCACAGCCACGTGTGGGAACAGGATCGTTCTTGAGGCCCCAACCGTAAGCGTATTCCGGCTGCTTGACCGTCTTTTTGAGTTTGAGCGTAACGTTTGTATCCAAATTAGAAAGAGCAACTGTCAACGTATCATAATCCGTAGCAATCACGCGAAGTTCGTCGCCTTCGCCTTCTTTCGCAAGACCACGAGCAACAGCTTCTCCGAATGAAGCCTTGTAATTGCCGTTAGAAGTGAAACGGAAGTTGCTCTGTGCACTGCCAACGCTCACGCGGGCAAAATAGGCGCCCTGCGAACGCACGACAGACTGCATATCTAAAGTGCCCGAGCCGTAAACAGTCTCGTTCAAGACGCGGGTACCCACGGCATCAAAGATCTGCACGCGGACAGGTTCATTTGTGCTCTGCGAATAAGACAAAACGCCATTCATCACACTCACGTAACCGAGTCTCGGACGCACCGTGTGGATACCGATTGTAGAATCTTCCTTGACGATTTTGAATTCGCCTTTGGAATCAGTCGTTGTTTTGAGAGCGTTTTTTAAAAG
>CAMZFJ010000215.1 GCA_947306025.1 uncultured Fibrobacter sp. | reverse complement strand
CCGACCAGATTTTCAGCATGCTCATGGGCGAAGACGTGGAACCGCGCCGCAAGTTCATCGAAACAAACGCATATAAAGTCTTGAACGATTTGGATATTTAAATGAGTCCGACGAAAGCCGACTTCAAAGCCGTTTTATCCCAAGCTCGTGACTTGGTTAAGACGGAACTGAATCAGACGGAACAAGTCATTATGCAGGTGGCAAAGAACGCCCCCGCCGGGATTTCTGACCGCCTTATGACATTGTTTAGCCGCAAGGGTAAACGCATCCGCTCAACGCTCCTTTGCCTACTCGCGAACTGCGGAACGCAAAAGCCAAACATTGACCGCGTGGCGCATGCCTGCGCAGCTATAGAGCTATTACATCTCGCCAGCCTCGTCCACGATGATATCATCGACGGGACAGAAGTTCGCCGCGGACAAAAGACCGCCCACCGCGAATGGGGCACGCAAGTCGCCGTGCTTATTGGCGACTATGTGCTTTCGCAGTCCATGCGTTGTGTCATCAACGAAGAAGTCCGTAACGTGCCGCTGATTATTTCGGATGCCGCTGACAAGCTGATTATTGGCGAAATCATGGAACTCGATCATTGCGGAGACATGGGCCTTTCGCGCAAAGCCTACAACGAAATCATCGATGGAAAAACAGCTGCGCTCATCGACGCCGCAGCTCGCCTCGGCGGCATCATGGCAGGCTTTGACCAGCCGATGGTTGACGAATGCGCCAAGATGGGAACGCATTTTGGAATCGCCTTCCAAATTATCGATGACCTGCTCGATTACGGATACGGTTCCGTGAACATGGACAAGGCCAAGTTTACGGACCTTTCGAATGGGCTTATCACGCTCCCGTTGCTTTACTACTTCGAAGACTGCTCCGCCGAGGAACGCATGGAAATGGAAGGCTTTATTGCAAAGGCTTCTGAAGAAGGCATTCCGGAAAAAATCCAAGACCGCCTGATGGCGAAAAAGAGCTTTGCCAAGGCAAAGGCCGAAGCGCAGGAGCACTTGGAACAGGCGCTCGCAATCGCTGACAAGTTCCCCAAAAGCAATTTCACCGAAGAAATTGTAGCCATGTTCTCAAGCATGTCGGAACGCGGGAACTAACACGGCGGAGCCGTAGTAGACAGTAGGAAGCAGGCTGTAGGCAGAACCTAAAGGCGTCATCCAGAGTGGTTCACCACAAAGGTTCCGGTCACATAAAAAAGCGCGGCAAGTTGTCGCGTTTTTGTTTATATTTAGGGCACAGAAATAATTTTCAAAAAGGAGAAAATGGAATGAAACTCAGAATTCTTTTACTTGCAGCCTTCGCAATGATTTTCGCTGGTTGCGCCAAGAAAGCCCCCACGTTTTCAGTAGCCCCGACCTGGACTGACAAGCCAACAAAGCTGACCGTTGTCTTTACGGAACCGCTCGTTGAAAACCAAGATGACCTCAAGGATGACATCGAAGAATATGCAAACAACTTTGGCGAATGGTTCAAGTTGGAACTCAAAAAAGACTATGAGCTATACATCAAGAATTCCATCGCTATGGATTACCAGAAGGTCGACTCTACGGGTATGATTATCGAAACCGACCACGTCGATTCTACAGAATTCAAGACTCCGAAGCCTGCGTCCATGGAACAGGGCAACGGCTATTATTTGGCTAACGTCATCTTTAGCCGCAGAGAAGACGCTGTCAAAAACTCTGCCTACTACTCTTCTGGTGCCGCATATGGTGCAAACGTCAATCCAGGTCAAAACAGCATGGCATTCGCTGGCGAATCCATCGTTCAGAAAGGACTTTGGATCTACGCCGACTACGCAATTTACAACCAGTCTGGCGAACGCGTTGCATTCGGTCACGAAGAAATCCGCAGTTCCTTCACTTACGCTATGACCCGTTCTGACTGGGAAAAGTGCGTCTTGGCATTCGTCAAGAAATCTATTGCAAGAACGCCGATTCTCAAGTAATGAAAATCATCATGGCTATGAAAAAAAACGCGGTGAAAGCCGCGTTTTTTAATTCCTGCTCTATGTCAACTAAACTACTTCTTGCGCATCCAAACGGCCAAGAAAACAAACACGGAAAGGAAGCAGATGGCGATGATAATCCAGAACGCAACTGGCGAACCGACAGTTGCATCACCGTTCATGCCGAATGGGAGCTTCACGTTCATACCGAACAAACTGGCGAAGAACGTCGGGAGCGATATAGAAATCGTCACGATAGTGAGGTTCTTCATGAGTTGGTTCACGTTGTTGTTGATAACGCTTGCGCGAGCATCCATCATGGATGTCAAAATGTTGGCGTAAATGTTAGCCTGTTGCAAGCTCTGCCCGTTTTCAATCTGGATATCTTCAAGAAGTTCGCGCTCGGCTTCGGTCCAGTTGAGGCTGCGGCCTAGCTGGAGCTTGCGCAACAGCGTATCGTTACTGTTCAAAGCGCTCACATAGTAAATCAAGCCCTTGTTCAAGCTAAACATCGAGAGCAAATACTTGTTTTCCATCGACGTATTGAGGCGGAGTTCCAAGTCGTCATTGATGCGGTTGATGATCTTCAAGTGTTCATTGAAGTGTGCGATCGCAAAACTCAAGACGCGGAGCACAAACGTATTCAGGCTATCAATCTTCGAGAACTTGCGATCGTCCATCACTGGAATATCGCTGTCCGTAAGCAAAAGCACCCAATCCTTGAAAATGAATATGCCAAAAGATTCCACACGAAACTGGAAATTATCGGCAGCAGAATAATTCTTGGGTTTCTTAAACACGATGGTCGTAAAATCATCGTCATATTCGATACGGGAAAGTTCGTCAGAGTCGAATGCAGAAGCTATAGTATGTTCGGTAATTTCATATTCTTTGACAAGGACGCTACGCTGTTCCTGGCTCAATGAACCCATCATGACAATATCAGCAGCTTCCTCGCTCGGAGCTACAGAGAGACGACCGGATTCGATCTTGTAATACTTGAGCATAAGCGCCCCCTTTATCGAACGGAGTCAATATAGAAAATTAGACGAAAGACGAAAGACGAAAGATGAAAAAATTCTATTAAAAAAAGAAGATAATAGCAACCGAAAAGCCCCGGCACTTATGCCGAGGCAATTTCTCTTTCGTCTTTAGTCTATAGGGCCGAAGGCCCGTTCTATAGTCTAATTACACACCCTTCTTGAACTTCTTGCTCCACCAAAGAACGATCGGAGAGCAGACGCACACAGAAGAGTAAGTACCGATAAGGATACCGAAGCACTGAACGAGACCGAAGTCACGGATAGAAGAACCACCCTTAACAGCGAGCACCACGCAAACAAAGAGCGTCGTGAGGGAGGTAATCACCGTACGGCTGAAGCACTGGTTCAAAGAGCTATTGACAGTCTGTTCGTACTTTGCAGAACCGAAGAGAGCGGTATTTTCACGGATACGGTCGAAGTTCACGATGGTATCGTTGACAGAGTAACCAATCATCGTGAGGAGCGAAGCAATCAAGGCACCGTCGAAAGAAAGGCTAAATGCCGAGATAAAGCCAAGCGTAATGATGGTATCGTGAATAAGGCCAAGCACTGCAGCAACGCCGAAGCCAAGGCCGAGCTTACCGAATCGGAACCACACGTAGAGAGCGATGCCGAGCCATGCCAAAATCACAGACAAAATAGCATTGAAGCGGAGTTCCTTACCGATGGTCGGACCCACAGTGTCCTTAGCCACGATTTCGCACTTCTGATTTGCGGCTTCGAAAGCTTTTGCCATGGAAAGTTCAAAGTTAGCATCGTCAGCGCGAACGCTAATCTGGTAAGAGTTGGCAGACGTACCACCGAGAGAACGAACGCGAGCGCCCTGGATACCAGCCTTGCTCAAAGCTCTGTTCAAATCGGTTTCGTGCTTGGCGTCATCCTGATACTGGATCGTGTAGACCTGACCACCAGTGAAGTCGATACTGAAATCGAAGCCCTTCACAGCAATGCATGCGATACTTGCAATGATGAGAATCCAGGAGAGAACCTTGAACTTGCCGCGATTCTTCATAATCTGGAGGTTAGCGTTGTTCAAAGTCTTGAAGCCAGAACCAATAGAGAGCGTCGTTCTGTCGCGCTTAGCAAGTCTCCAGTCGAGAATTGCACGGGAAATCGTGATAGCGCAGAAGAGAGAAGTGAGGATACCGATCGTAAGTGTAAGACCGAAACCCTTGACAGAACCCGTACCGATTTTGTACAAAATAAGGCCCGTCAAAACCGTCGTCAAGTTGGAGTCCAAGATGGCGCTGAATGCACGTTCGTAACCCTTAGCCACAGCGGCACGAGCAGTGAGGCCGTTCTTGAGTTCTTCACGGATACGTTCGAAAATAATCACGTTGGCGTCGAGAGACATACCGACGACGAGGATGAAACCAGCAATACCCGGGAGAGTAAGAGTGGCGTTGAACACAGACATCACAGCGGCAGTCACGAGAGCGTTAACAACCACGCCGATACTTGCGATGAAACCACCGAGGCGGTAGTAAGCAACCATGAACACCAAGCAGAGCAAGAGGCCGATAGCACCGGAACCGAAGCCCTGGACAATGTTTTCTTCACCGAGGGTTGCACCCACGCTGCGGCTTTCGATAATCTGCATCGGAGCCTTGAGAGCGCCAGCCTTCAACACGACTGCGAGGCGGTTTGCTTCGGCCATGTCTTCGAGACCCGTAATCTGGGCTTCGCCGTTCGGGATACGGTCACGGATGACCGGAGCAG
>CAMZFJ010000214.1 GCA_947306025.1 uncultured Fibrobacter sp. | reverse complement strand
TTTCTTTGCTACACAAAAATAGGCGATTCCGGCACGGAGGCCGGAATGACATCTGAGTTTTCTAATTAAAAAAGCACTTGCTCTAGTATAAGCGAGAAGCTTAATCAACTATAGAAACAGAAACAAATCGTTGAGAGAATAAAAGCGTCGGCCACAACCTTAAAAGGCGAACGCAGCGGGGCTGCTTGCAGACCCATTGCTGAGCCGTAAGGTTGGCGCTTGCGCCAGGATGGGTAAAAAAACTGAGCTGGGGCCCCACCCGCATAATGTACTTTTTGCATTAAAAAAACACCTTTGGCGTGAACCCTTATTTTCTATCTTTGCGCCCATGCGAATTCTTTTACAACTGGCCCTGATTTTAGGGATTTGCTATGCAGGCGATTTAATTCACGATTTCACGGGAATCCCTGTGCCTGGCAACATTCTCGGGATGCTCATTTTGCTCATTTTGCTTTGCCTCAAAATTGTCAAATTAGAACAAATTCGTGAGATTAGCGATTTCTTTTTGAAGCGCCTCGCGTTTTTCTTCTTGCCACCTGCAATCGGACTGATGCTCGTTGGCGACGACGTTAAAAGTGAGTGGCCGCTTTTGCTGTTCCTCTGCATAGTCATTACAATCGTAACGATGGCCGCCACAGGTTGGACAGTTCAACTCCTTAGCAAAAAATCAAATAACAAAAACCCCTAGCACGCCATGTTCGGAATCATACTTACCATCATCGCTTTTGAAATCGGCGTTACCATCCGCAACAAGTGGCGCAATCCGCTCTTGAATCCAATTCTCATCGCCACCATTCTCATCATCGGATTTTTGACCATCACGGGAATCGACTACGATACATATAAAGTCGGTGGCGATTACATATCATTTTTCTTAGGCCCTGTAACGGTTTTACTTGCGGTTCCTTTGTACAGACACATTCAGGCTCTCAAGAGCAACTGGTTACCTATTCTCACGGGAATTGTCGTTGGTAGCGCAGCAAGCATCGTGAGCGTTATCGCTTGTGCAAAAATTTTCGGAATCAGCAAGACGCTCATGCTTTCTCTCATTCCAAAATCAATCACCATCCCGATGGGTTCCGTTGTATCCGAACAAATTGGCGGCATTCCGTCCATCACAATTGTTTCTATTGTCATCACGGGGATCACGGGCGCTGTTACGGCGCCGCTCGTTTGCAGATTTTTCCGCATCAAGAATCCAGTAGCGCAAGGTGTTGCCATCGGTACAGCAAGCCACGCACTCGGCACAACAAAGGCGATGGAAATCGGAGAAGTCCAAGGCGCCATGAGCAGCCTTTCGATAGGCGTTGCAGGCGTCGTGACTGTATTTATAACGCCGGTACTGCTTAAAGTATTCGCGTAAAAAGTAACTGGATCCTTCGTCGCTTCGCTCCTCAGGATGACGAGAGGGAGGTGTCCGCTTTCGCGGGCATGACAAAGCAGGAACAACAACTGACTAAAGACTATTGACCAATAATCAACAGTCCAATCGTTATTTTACTTATTTTTTCCCACAACAACTGTCGAGATAATGCTTTCGGCTTCTGGAATATCCAGAAGCTTTTTCAGTTCATCATGGTAGAAGAAATGTTCTTCACGGGCTGTTTTGTTGAGCAAGCGAGCCGAAACATATAGCGATTCCGTCAGCACACCCGCATTCAAGTTCATGTAGCGGTAGCCGCGATTTCCAAGCACTTTGCAAGATTCATTCAAGTTCGAAGTCAGCACCACCGCAAACATCGCATTTTGAACTTGTTCGGGAACGGCAAAGCACTTGACAAATCTTTTCGGATTTGCAGAACCATTTTGCATATAAATGGACTTGCGTACCGGAATATAGCGGTACACGCCCGCATATACAAACATCACGTCAAAAACGACGATCCAGATTTTGATAAGCCCCGCTCCAAACGCATTGATTTGCGCCAATTCCAACCAACGTAACAACGAAGAGAAATCGTCCAAATCAAGTGTTCCGTGAGCAAACGGAGCCTTTACTTTACGGTCCGCACGCAAATACCACAACTCACGCAAATAGTATTCGTTCGTGAATTTCGAAGGTGTCAGCGGGAACTCATCGCCCGGCAAAGCCTGAGCATTCAAGCGGCGCACCTTCATGCAAAGATTCAAGTCATCGATGTTTTCGAGATGATTCTGCAACATGAATCGCGACGGATAGCGAGAAATATCAAAAGCACTCTCGTTTTCGCCCACGTAGGCATTCATTTCGGCATGGTTCGAATAAGCTAATTCACCAACACCGTCATCTACGGAATTGAAAGCAACCATGCTCTTTTCAGGGAAAATCGCAATGGCAGCCATCGGCATTTCTGTAGCGCCAAGCTTAAGCGCCACTGCGATGGAATCATCGACGAATCCGCCAAGCGTAAAAACCTTTTGTCCTCTTGACTTTGCAAGAAGAATCGTATTAGCGCAGGCAGACCCCACATCCATTTGCACTTGGCGATACGCTGCTTCGCGGAATCGCCAAACAGCGCGTTCTAGAATTCCCGTGTAAAGGAAAATCGTTTGCGCTTCTTTAACAAATTCTTGTTCCGGGAACGCCGAAAGAATCGCCTTGCGAACATCCTCGCCCCCAAGTTTTACAAGTTTCGAGTCATCAAGATCAACATAATAAACGCCATCGGGAACATCCGATTCATGCACAACTGCATAAACGCCAACCGGATCTAAGTAATCCGCCGAAACCGGAGCCAAAAGAGGCATAAAACCAGCCGTGAGCGGGAACCTCAGGCAGCCCTCATAACGCTTATCCGCATACGCTTGTTTTTCCCAATGCATAATAACGGGATCCCCACTTCCATGGGGAATGTACTGGGTCGATTCGTGATAGATTTCCGAAAAATAGCGCATTCAAAATGCAAGATAAAAAGTTTACAGTATGCACAATGTTCAAAGGCATCAAAATAAAAGTTTTTTGTGCGTTTTTCTTACAAAAACAGGATTTTTTAATAAAACACTTAATACAGTTATAATTACGGTTTTCGATTTTTTCAGCTATATAATAATACCCCCAATATATTTTTTGATAGAAATTAAAATTCCATAAGAGGCCATATGCAACTCAAGAATTTATACACTTCATTAAGCGTTCTCGGAATCGCAGCCACAATGGCACTTACAGCCTGCGGCGACGATAATTCCGATACGCAATTTGCGAATAATCCGGGCACTGGCACAGAAAACCCAGTTCCAGGTTCCAGCGGCTCAACGGAGCTCACCTCTAGTTCCTCAATTGCGGATATCACAACCGAATCATCCAGCTCTGCTGGGACGGTTGATCCGTCTACACTCCCTGCAGAAGGCCCTATCACGCTCCCGCAGGGTCTCGGTGTTCTCGTGGACGATTTTGAAGACGGCGACCATAAGAACAACCTCGATAATTATTGGTACACCTACAACGATAATGACAATGATGGCGCATCCATCATCACGACTCCGCTCAATGACGAAGGCGACATTATACCGGCTACAGTCAACAACGGTTCTACCAAGGCATTGCTAGTCAGCTACACGCTCGACCGAGGCGAATACGAATACGAACCGTATGTGGGCTGGGGCGTACAAGTCGATCCCGACAGCGCTAACGGTCGTTTCGGTGGCATCACTTACTGGTACAAGGGCGGTGCTCACGAAGTCCATATCGAAGTCTCCGATGTCAAAGATTACGACGTGCATCTTGCAAAGGTTGCCGCATCCAGATCATGGAAACAAGCAGTTATCCGCTTCAAGGACCTTGTACAAGGCGGCTGGGGCAAAGAAGTGGCATTTAACGCCAAGAACATCAAGGCCATCAGTTTCCAGGCCAAAGGAAACAAGAACAAAGTTATTACAGACTCTCTTTTCATAGACAACCTTTATCTCCAAGACTCCACTGAAGTCGAAAAAGATAAGCCGGATATGGAAATCAAGGACCCGGTCATCCCGACAGTCACATTCACCGATGCTGATATTGCAGTAACGAATCCGTTGCAGGCCAAGGCCATGAAATACCTCAACAAGGGTGTAAACTTCACCAACTGGCTCGAAAATGCAGACGGCAAATTCAAGGACTTTATGTTTGGCGAAAAGGATGTCCAAATTCTCGCAGAAAATGGTTTCAAGAGCCTCCGCTTGCCGATTGACCTTGACCTCTACGCCACGAACCGCGATGCATTCATCAAGGGTACCGATGCAGAACTCAAGTTCGATGACGACACATTGTTCTTGGTTCTCGACTCCTTCGTGGAATGGACGGCCAAACACAACATGTCTCTCGTGATCGACTACCACGAATACGACAATAGCTACAACACCACAAGCGCCAAGGACTCGAACTACATCAAGATGATGGCTGAAACTTGGAAGCATGTTGCCGCCCACTATGCCGAAAATACTCGTGAAGACTTGTTCTTCGAACTCCTGAACGAACCGGACATGACCAACGGAAAGGTTACCGCAGCTCAGTGGACCATTGCCGCCCAGGCCATGATTGACGCCATCCGTTCTGTCGATACCAAGCATACCATTCTCTTCGGTGACGCCCAGTGGTACTCCATCACGCTCCTTGCCAAGCGCACCCCGTTCACCGACGACAATATCATCTATGTCATCCACACCTATGAACCGTTCGCCTTCACGCATCAGGGCGGTTCTTGGACCGACTACGCCACCATTCATGATATTCCGTTCCCCTACGATCCGGCTAAGTGGTCCACGGTG
>CAMZFJ010000213.1 GCA_947306025.1 uncultured Fibrobacter sp. | reverse complement strand
TGACTAACAGCTAGTGCTGTATAAACTTGAAGAAGGTAACGCCGGGGATTTTGCGGGTCTGTAAGTATTCGGCGAGCGGGACTTCGACAACTTGCCTTCTTTGCGATGAGGCATGGCGCATTACCGGCTTTTGCCCCGGCATAAAGATAACGAATCCCGTATGCGTCAAGTCGATTTTATCGGATGTTCCAACAATCCCAATTCCAAGAACTTTCATCACGCCTTTATACGTTCTCTTTGCCATTTCAATGGCCTCGTCCAGCGGCATGTAGCGAATTGTCAGCGGATTTTCTTTGCCAGTGTACGTTAAATTGTGATTCCTGAAAAATTCCTTCTTGGGCATGGTGCGCGTCACCGTAACTTCACCTTCCATCGGGACAACCTTGGCATACTTTCCTTCGCCAACCCAGTCATCGAGCAAATAATGCTTGCGCGTCAAAAAGCTTACCTTGCTCCCTTTGTAGCGGAGGCGTTGCAGCTGCCTGTACAAAGACTTTTCGCTTTTGGCCATCGCAAGGGCCACAACATGTTCCAAGTACGTCACGCAATCGACAGAATCAAGATAAACTAACGGCTTATCGTCAACTGTATCCAAATGGCCTTCGCCCATCGGGCCCAACTTGTAAGGGGTTCCAATCAAGCGCTTCGAGAAATAATCCAAACGTTTGTTGAGACCGCTAACACCTTGGGCGTCGAGCCAAAGCGATTTCATTTGCAAAAGCGATTTGTAATCGTTGTTCGTGTAACTGATAAGCCTCATCCAAAGCGTGTCAAGAACATCCTTGCTCTTGCAATCTGGATTGGTGTTGGTTCCATTCAAATACATGGCAGCCGTAAGCGTATCGCCATCCACCGTGTAGATATAGCCCACCAAGGCATGGACTTCGGCAATATAACCCGTCTTGAATCGAGTGAGCCACGGCGCTTCGAAATTCTGCATGCGCTTTGCACCCGAGCCTACACCTGGGCTTGCAAAACTGTTGATGTAATATTCGCCCTTTGGATGGCGGGCCATTTTCGCAAGCATTTTCGTAACGGCAGAAGGCTTTACCTTGTTTTCAGGCGAAAGGCCACTTCCGTCCCAGACATCAAAATCGGTCGGGTTGAGATCCATTTCCAAAAGGAACTTGCGTTCGGCCTTGCGGCCTCCTTCGACACTTCCCTCGCCCGCAATTTGCGCGCCAAGATTCCTGAGCAGCGTTTCGGCATGGAAGTTCTGGCTGCGCTGATTGATTTCGTCGAGAATACTCAACAATGGCGCCGACGAGAACGACAACTTTTTCAATTCCGTATTCGAAGTCGATTTGCGTTCCTTGAAAACGATACCGCGATTCCTGAGCGCGTACATGAACGCCGCCCTAAAATAGCCAATCGGATTGCGGATGGGGAGCACCATGCTTGCCGAATCAACATCTTCGCCGATGGTTCCGCCAAGCGTAATTATGGACTTATCGGGGTCAATCCCGTACACCCACTTTTTCTTTTTCCCTTTAACGGTCTTTAAGTTGTTTACAACCTTGACGTAACCTACATCGGGCTGGATAGAAACCACCGCCGTATCGCCACTGAAATAGCCCGGCCAAAAACGAATCGTCACGCAGTTGTCATTGAACCCCAGCGGGCCAATTTCGGCGCCATACCAGGAATCGTAAAAATTGCGGCGCCAGTTTTCGGCCTTCCACGGGCCAGTGTAATAGCTGGTGTCCAAATCAATTTCCCCGATAATGGTATCCACATCCATTGCATGAATGGAATCCACCATGACGTTCAGCATGTAAAACGGATCGTCGTAATATCTTGCGGAAATGTTCGGATCGCCCTCGCCACGAATTTTGAGAGAGCCAATAAGCGTACGCTTTCTAATGTCGCCAAATACCGTTATTTCTGTTTTCGGTTCGTAATTGAGCGGCAAAAAGTGGATTGCGGCAGCGGTCGTCAAGGTCTTGAGCGTGCTTGCGGGCGTGAACATTTCATTGCCGTTAATATTCCCGATTTCCTTGCCCATTTTCACGGAACGAAGCGACATGCCAAAGGTCGTCCCCGGAAGAAGCGAATCTACATAGCTTTTGTACGGAGCCACATTGACATGCGCAAACAGCGGTGCTACAAGGAACGGCAGCAACCTAGAGGCAATTTTAAACAACTTATTCATTAGCGAGACTTTTTCTTCCTTCGCCTTACGACGAAAACGACAATGACACAAAGCACTAAGAATCCCGCACCAAAAGAAGCAAGCAAGAATCTAGACGAAACAACCTTGTATTTAATTTCATCGGCGGTCGGCATTTCATTTCGGCCTATAAAATTCGTCGCATTTTTAGGATAAGTTTCCTTATACTCGTTCAAGAAGAAATGCTGGATCCAATGAAGCGTTTCGGCATAGTTCAAGCTATCGGGATGAGCAAGAACTTCATTGATCTTTGTATTTGCATCATAGACCAGTTTAGCAAGAGCCGCACTGCGTTTTTTCTTGTTTTTCGTATTCGCAAACAAGGTGCCCATGTTGTTCGAAAGATCTATCAAGATTTTTTCGACTTCACCCCATTCCGGAATATTCGGGAAACTGCGGCAATGCTCCAGTTCGGCAACAAGCTTGGAATAACGCAAATCGCGATTCCAAATGTGGAGGATGCTTCTGTCCGCAGGCAAGAATCCAACTTGACGCGAGAACGCATCAATGTTGTCTGCACGGAGCATGTAGGCAAGCAGATGCTCAGCAAGCGCTCTTTTAGACGATTTACGTTTGTTGCCCAGCGCCAAATGGCTCCCGCCCATGAACGAGTATTTTCCGTACGGACCAGAAGGCAAGTTCAAAACCTTAATGCCATCTTTTGCAATCGGCGAATTAGCAAGGCCACCGGCTTCTACCGGATAATCCAGTTGCTTAATCAGTTCCGACGTTCCGTAATGAATGACGCGTTCCGAACGCACAAAGCCATCGGCATTATCCGCAGAATTTTCATACAAGCTATGGGGCGCCATTTGCGCATCGCCCATAATCTTTGCATAAAGAGCAAGCCCGACCAGCGTATTCGAATCCAAAAGCGCACTGCGGTAGCCCTTTCCCGACGGCACCACAAAGTCGCCTCCATGGCTCCAGACAAACGGCGCCATGCACTGTTGCCCAGCCCAGTCATCCCTGCCCGGGAGCGCAAAAGGCGTTACCTTGACACCCTCCGCAGTGGTCAAATCGCTATTTGCAATTGTTTTCAGAACCCCCAACACATGCGAGTACGATTCAAAATCCGAATCATCAAATCCAAGTTGCTGCCAGATGCGTTCGTTCACAAAGAATCCGCGAACGTCGATGAACCACGGCACCGAATACGTCTCGGGACGCCCCGAAATGTGCGAACTGCGAAGCCCTTCGCCCAAAAAGCGAGCCGAATCAATTTCGGCCATCATGTAGTCTATAGGACGAATGAGGCCAAGCGCTGCAAAATGCGGAACCCAAGTCGAGCCAAGCTGAATCACGTCGGGAGCAATGGCGATTGAATCCGCAAACGTCCTCGATATTCTATAGAAAGCCTCGTTCCACGGAAGCACCGTAAGCTTTACCGGAATACCGGTCTCGCGATAGAATTTTTTGACAAGCCGATGCAAGGCATTTTTCGAGCCAACGCCATTGTCCATGACCCAAAGCGAAACCGTGTCCGCAGTTGCAACTCTTGCCACAGTAGGAACAGCAAGCGCGCCAAGCATAACGCTCACGCATAGCGCAAATCGGGCCAAGCCAGCAAGTCCAACTATCTTCTTCGCAAGTCTAATCATTGAGCGAGTCTTCCAAAGTCTTCAAAGAAATGGGGATAAGTCTTGTTCACACACGCAGGGTCGAGAATCTTCATGGGCACACCACCGAGCGAGACAAGGCTAAAGCACATGGCCATGCGGTGGTCGTTGTAGGTTTCAATCGTTGCGGACTGCAACTGTTCAGGCGGTTCAATCGTAATCGTATCCATGTCGGCCACCACGCGGGCGCCCACCTTCTGGAGTTCCGCAGAAATTGCGGCAATGCGGTCGGTCTCTTTCACGCGCCAGCTGCCAATGCCACGAATCGTGGTCATGCCCTTCGCAAAAAGCGCAAGCACGGAAACCGTCATGGCCGCATCCGGAATATCGTTCAAGTTCATGTCGAGGCCCTTGAGTTCACAACCGCGACCATCGCATTCAATCCAGTCCGGACCAATTTCAATCTTTGCGCCCATCTTTTCGAGAACTTTTGCAAAACCGACATCGCCTTGATGGCTCTGGCTACCCACGCCGAGCACGCGCACCTTGCCCTTTGCAATCGCAGCCGCCGCAAGCGGATAGCTCGCAGAACTGGCATCGCCTTCGACAAAGAACTCGCCGGGAGACTTGTAGGAACCCTGCGGAACATAAAAGTCCGTGAGCCCCTCATGGCGCACATTCACGCCAAAGCGCTTCATCACGTCCATCGTCAGCTCAATATACGGAGCCGAAATCAGTTCGCCATCCACGTGGATGTGGAGAGGTGTCTTGCAATACGGAGCGCAAATCAAAAGCGCCGTGAGGTACTGGCTCGAAATGTTTCCGCGGACACTCACATCGCCACCCTTGAGGCCATCGGCCTTGATGCGAACCGGCGGGTACCCTTCGGACTCTAGATACTTAATATCGGCATCCAACGTGCGGAGAGCATCGACAAGATCGCGAATCGGGCGTTCACTCATGCGAGATCGGAAGAGCGTCGTGTAGGGAAAGAGTGTTCGATATCGTGGTGG
>CAMZFJ010000212.1 GCA_947306025.1 uncultured Fibrobacter sp. | reverse complement strand
ATCAGCGACCTCTTGAACCCCATTCAAGCGCTCTACCAGGCTGAGCTACATCCCGAGGTCTCTTACAAGAGTATGCCAAAGTTAGTTAAACCACGGTATTTTTTCAAGGCAAACTCTTGAAAAAAGCAACAATTAGACCATTCCGGCAGCGCTAGTCCTTCCAATAACCGACAATAAGCACTTCAGGTGTTGCCTTCGGGAATTTTTTGCTCTTAAAGCCGACAATCTTGCGGATGCTCTTTTGCTTGAGTTCCCAGCCCGTGCGGGAAAGCCCACTCGTCGAAAGCGTCAACTTAAGTCCGGGAACCTTCCCCCCTTCCTTAATTTTGCCGATGTCATCGACATTCAGCATCACATTCTTTGTCTTGAGCTTAAATTCCTTTTGAGCATCTTCATCAAGCATTAAATCTGGGCGAGTTTTCTTGTCGGTTCCCCACACGTAGAATGTCCATTCGCGCTTTTCATTCGGGGCATAGTAACCCGTATCAAATAGCTTTTCGCCAAAGAAAATCGGATTTTTCACATAGCCGTCAAGCTGCGCCGCATATGACTTACCCTGATTGTCAATCATCACCACGACCGGGTTGATTTGGCCATCCATGCCTGCAAAATCCATATCGAATTCAATTGTCACCGGAGCATTCGGAGCAATCTTAGTCGGATACTTGAAATTCGACATGCCAATACCTTGGCCCATCACAGTTTCAAGAACAATTTCTTTATTTGTAATGTTAGCGCCTTTAATAACAATATGCTTGACATCGCCCTGATCGGCATAACCAATCGGATACGGATCCGGAACAAAACGGATAATATCGTCAGCAAGTACGGGAGCCACCAAAAACGCGGCTAAAAAAGCAAGAGAAAATTTTTTGAAATTCATGTTGACTAATATACAAAAATGTCACCATTTCTTTTTTGATGAAGATGATTTGCGATCCATACAGCGATATTTCGCCTGATCATAGCAATAACTAGAAACAGAAATATCAGGAGAAAGCGGAATACCACGATGATATTCAATACATTCATCGTATTTGAGTTGATCTACGCACATCGCATTTTTCTTCTGATTTTCTTCCCGGCTTTCTTCATACCATTCTTCAGCGCAACTATCCGTAGATGCGCATGCGCACGCCCAAAAGATTGGGCTTAACAGAATGGAAATAATCAAAAACTTCGGCATAAAATGAATATACAAAATTCTAAATTTGGCGCCATGACTCCACGCGACGAAATCAAAGCATTGCTTCATCAAAAGGAACTGTTTATTTTCGACTTGGACGGAACGCTATTCAACACACTTGGCGATTTAGCGCCGGCCGTGAATTACGCCATGAAGCAGTTCGGGCTGAAGACGCACAGCAACGACGATGTGCGAACGTTCATCGGGAACGGCTCCATGAACCTCATACGTCGAGCGGTAGCCGCTAATTATGTCGGTATGGAAAACATCCGCGACATCGAAAAAGTCGCCGCCGTTCTAGAACGCGAAGGCTACAGCGAAGAGAGCATCAAAGAGATTCACAAAGTTTATTCTGAATTTTATTGGGAACATTGTACCGAAAATACGGAACCGTACAAAGGCGTCGTGGAACTCATTAAACGAATTGCCCAAAGCGCGGGATGTGATAGGGACAGCGCGGGAAGTTTCAATCGTAACGAAGACTGCGCGGAAAATGATAAGAAGAGCACGAGTAGCAACGGATACTGCGCCGGGGCTAAACGCGCGGCGATGCTCACAAACAAGCCGGTTGCCCCCGCACAAAAGATTCTCGAAAAATTCGGACTCGAAAAATCGTTCGCCACTTACCTCTGCGGCGACACCACGCCCGAACGCAAGCCAAGCCCCGCCGGCATTTACGAGATTCTCCGCCAAACCGGAATTGCTCCCGAAAAAGCAATTATGATTGGCGACGACACACCCGACGTTCTAGCCGCAAAGAACGCAGGCATCGACTGCATCACGCTTTTCGAAGGCTTCGGCAAAGCTGAAAACTTGCTCCCGCTTGGGCCCCGCTACACCGCAGGCCATATCAAAGACTTCGCCGAGTTCATTTAACCGCAGAAGGCACCTCCCAATTTTCTATCTTTTTGATAGTTATGTCCTATTTCGACTACACGGCAAACACCCCGGCATGCGAAGAAGCCTTGCAACGATTCTGCGAAGTTGAACGCAGGTTTATCGGCAACGCCAATTCGAATCACGAAGCAGGACATGCAGCAAAAGCTTTCCTCGCCCAAGTGACAGCTTCCGTCGCGAAACTTTTGGACGTAAACCCCGACGAAATCATTTACACCTCGGGCGCAAGCGAAAGCAACAACGCCGCCATCCGCGGCATCGTCCAGGCCAAGCGCCATGTGGGCAAGCACATCGTCACGAACCCGCTGGAGCATTCTTCGGTAAGCGCCACGCTCACGGCCCTGCAAGAAGCGGGCTACGAAATCGAGATGGTAAAAATCGGTACCGACGGGAAAATCGACCTGGAAGACTTACGCAGCCTGCTCCGCAAAGATACGGTGCTCGTAACAGTGAATGCAGTCGATAGCGAACTCGGGACCGTACAGCCGCTGGAATCCATCAGCAAAATTGTCCGCGAATTCCCGAACTGCAGCCTTCACGTGGATGCAACGCAGGCCATCGGGAAAACGCCCATAAACCTGAATTTGGCAGACACGGCAAGCATCGGCGCGCACAAGTTCTATGGGCTTTCGGGCAGCGGGCTTTTGTACAAGAAAAGCGGAATCGCCATGGAACCGCTCATTTACGGTGGCGCAAGCACCACCATTTACCGCAGCGGAACCCCGACGCTCGCGCTGGACGCATCCCTCGAAACAGCGCTGTCGCTTGCCGTGGAACATTTCGAAGAACGATTTGCCCGCGCCAAGGAGCTGCGAAAGATTTTACAAGAAAAACTCTGCGGCTATCCGAAAGTCCGCATCAATTCGCCCGCAGACGCAGTCCCGCACATCTTGAACCTGAGTGTTGCGGGAGTCCGCGGGAACGTTTTCCAAAAGGCGCTTTCGGACAAGGGGATTTACGTATCGGTCAAATCCGCCTGCAGCGTAGATGCGCTCCCCTCCCGCGCCGTTTTTGCCGTCTGCCGCGACCGCAAAAATGCTTTGAACTCCTGGCGCATAAGCCTTTCGCACCTCACCACCGAAAAAGAAATCGACGAATTCATGGCCGCATTCGACAGCTGCTACAAGGAACTTTGCAAATAAACGCAAAAAAGGTAATGAAAATGGCAAGAGAACTTTCATTTGTCCAAAGCGTAGAACGGAGCATTTCGAAAACATACCGCGAAAGGCTCTGGACGCCATTCATTACCGCCATCAAGAACTACAAGCTCATCGAAGAAGGCGACAAAATCGCCGTCTGCATCTCTGGCGGCAAGGATTCCATGCTCATGGCGAAGCTCATCCAGATGCTCCACCGCCACAGCGACGTGAAATTCGACGTGGAATACCTGGTAATGGACCCCGGCTACAACGAAATCAACCGCCAGAAAATCGAAAGCAACGCAAAGCTCCTGGAAATCCCCATCACCGTTTTCGAGACGAACATTTTCGACGTGGCAAACAACACCGAACGTTCCCCCTGCTACGTTTGCGCCAAGATGCGCCGCGGCCACCTCTACCACAAGGCAAAAGACCTAGGCTGCAACAAGATTGCGCTGGGTCACCACCTCTCCGACGTCATCGAGACCACCGTCATGGCGATGTTCTACGGCTCGCAACTGCAGGGCATGATGCCCAAACTCCACAGCCTGAATTTCGGCGGCATGGAACTCATCCGCCCCATGTATTGCATCAACGAGCAAGACATTATCAACTGGAAAAATTACAACGGGCTGCAGTTTATCCAGTGCGCCTGCCGCTTTACCGAAAGCTGCACTGTCTGTGACAACGGAGGTGGCGGTAGCAAGCGCCAAGAAATCAAGGCTCTCATCAAGCGCCTCAAGCGCGAAAACCCGAACATCGAAAAGAGCATCTTCAACAGCCTGCACTCCGTCTGCATCGAAACATTCCCCGGATTCAAGGCCGGCGGCGAGTTGCATTCATTCCTCGAAGACTACGAAAATCGCAAACCGCAAAAAGGATAGAACATAGCGACAAGCTACTTGTTCTTCACCGAAGACGAATCATCAAACATCGATGGTTGCGGAAGCTCCCCGTAAAAGGAAATCGGGAACGAGAAAGTCGCCCCGTTTTTCGTTTTCGGGAATTTCCAATGGCTGACAGATTCCTTGACTTCTTCATTAATAGCACTAAAGGGGCTATTTTCGGCAATTGTAGTCGATTTAATTTGGACATTTTCAACTTCGCCGCTTGAAGCAATTTTCAAAGTCAAGACTATTCCTCCTTCAAATTCACTTGCTAAATCTGATCGACGCCTTACATTCTTATCGCAGATAAAGCGTAAACCATGAACTCGTTGGCGATAAACCTTTAAAAAAGTCTGAACATCAATATCACGACCTTCAACGACAACGTTTTTTGCAGACAAAGGCTTAATACGGCACCTAGGGACCACCTTGCCATCACCCCCTTTGTGAACAGCATCCGGAAGGACACCATAAAGGTATGCTTGTTGAAAGATCTCCACACGAGGCTTTACAGTTATTTTCCGAATACTATCCTGATATTTAGAGGTATCAATCTTTTTCAATTCTATCGGATAACAAACCTTTTTTTCTTCAGTATCGTTACACCCTGCCCACAATGCTGCGGCAGTCATCAACGCAAATTTGCCAAGATA
>CAMZFJ010000211.1 GCA_947306025.1 uncultured Fibrobacter sp. | reverse complement strand
AAAGCCTTTTTCATAAAGTCCTCATGAATATGTGCGTGTGAATATAACAATTTTTAGTAGGAAGTAGGAAGTAGACGGTAGGAAGTAGGAAGTGGTTAGTGAAACTTTGGTGGCGAACATAAATACTTTATTCTAAATAAATAATAGTTTACAGTTTTCGGGAGCAATCCTATCCAAGCGTAAGTTCCGCAAAAACAAGCGCTTAGGGCCCTCGACATATTCTATATTTATAGGTACTTGAAAAGCATACTTTCAATCTTTTTTGTAAAAGCAGTCATCACGACCGCGATTGTAGGCGCAGTAGCACTTGGCGTCTGGTATGTTCATTTTGCAATCGAACAGATTCTTTCGACCCCACACACCTTCGGCGACCTCACCATTACGCCTTACGGGCACAGGCAAAACAACCTCCTGGAACACTTCTACGATTCCATCCACGTTCAACAAGGCCAGTCCTCCTACATGGTTCGTGGACCGCACCTGGACATCACGCCGTTCGGGGACAACAGAGGGATTCTTCTCGAAGCAAACGAGGTGTCTGCCAATTTCGTGGCGGACACCACAACCAAAGCCAAGGAAGCAGATGCAACTCCAGCAAAAAAAGCAGAACCCATCGAATTTCCTGACAATATCAGAGTTCCATTCCCAGCCAAAGTCCGCTTAGCCAAACTCGACTTCAACATGGGCGATATGGGATGGAAAGCCCAGAACATAGAAGTGCAAAACGTCGATGAAAAGGTGGTCACGTTAAACGCCGATAGCATCCAAGGCAGTTACATCAAGGATCCTGCGGCTCTGCAACTCGAAGCGGACTTCACGAACAAGAACCTCATCGTCAACGGGAAAATCAAGACGCAAAACGACTATGTGAATTTAACCGCGTCCGCCCCCAAGAACGACCTCACGCAATTAAAGGCCTCGACAAGCATAAGCGTCAAGGAACCGCTTAAGTGGGTTCCGATGAAACTTTCGAAAGCGATTCCATCGATCAGCAACCTAAACTTCAACGGCAACGTTTCAACATCGCTCACCAAGAAGTCTTTACAGTACAACTTTACACTCAAGACTCATATCGGAGAATACTGGCCGTTCTTGCCGCTCGACGCCACCATTAAAGTTCACGGGAATCCAAAGCAAACCAACATCGAAACCGTATTCCGAAACAACGAAGGCGGTTCCATCAACCTCGACGGCGTCATCGACGACAAGCTGGACTTTGACTTTTCAGGCGAAATTGCAAACATGAGCGCCATGTACGGCCCGCAAATGATGCCCATGGACATGGATATCCAGTCCATTACAAAAACAGGCGACAACATCGACGCCTCCATCGAGACTCGCGAAGGTTCAATCGTCAAAGCGCATGTAAAGACAAAGGATAGTCTCAAAGTATTCTTTGCAGCCAACTTAGCAGCCACGGAACCTTGGGCGCTGGACTGGGTCAGGGGCAACGTCGAAATCGGGCGCAATCCCAAAATCATCGGTTCCTTCCAAAATAACAAGCTGCGCGCCTACGTTAAAATTGATTCGATCATCAACGCCTACCACCTGAAAGCGGACTCACTCCGATTGCAGCTCGTGCTTGACCTCGGCCGCGGATTTATCGATTTTCCGAAAGCAACCATCTACACTCCAAACGAAGAATTTTCCATCACAGGCGATGTCGACTACCACGAGCCTACGCTCCGCACTTCATGGCATCTCAAGCAAAAGAACGGCGGTTCGGCATCAACGACGGTACATGTCGGCGACTCACTCCTCATCTGGGCCGAAGCAAACCACGCCGAACTTTCTACCATTCCATTCTCTGACATTGAAATAAGCGACCAATTCAAGGGCTCTGTTACAGGCTCCATTGCTTACAACCTTGATTCACGAGTTGGCGAAGCAGAACTCGACATCGATGGAAATGTGGAACCGTTTATTGTTCACGGGCACACGAAGATTAGGGAAAGTGGCGATACCATCGTCATTGATACCGCAGTCTTTATGCACAACAGCAATAAAGTCGCCATGGAAGGAACGTTTGTGCTCCCGAATGATTCAAACCCGAACTTTAAGCCCACGGCCATGCTCCCTATCCAAGTTTTGCACGCCTGGGCCTCGGCAGAAGACTTCAACATTCCGATTCTTTTGGAACCGCTCGGCGACACAACATTTGCCTCGGGTAGCTTCAACGGTGAAATATCGTTCGAAGAACAAAGCGGTCTTCTCGGCAACATTGATTTCAAGAACCTGAAATTCAACAACATTCCGCCTGAATTGCTGAAAATCCAACAAATGAATCTTTCGGCAAAGAAGAACAAAATCGAGCTTCTCACCGACTTCGAAATTTTGAACGGCACTTGGACCGGCAACGCAAACATTAATGTCGACGATGTTTTCGAACCGACAAGAAAAGTGAACCTTACTTACATAAGCCCCAATAGCGGATACATCAAGAGCGAAGGCGTTCTGAACGACGATTTCGAATTCTTGGGTACAATCAATCTTGGAGGCATGTGGCTCATTCCTGAAACCCGTGCCGAAATCGAAAAGACAGACCTCAAAATCGATGTTCAAGCTGCACTCCGCGAAGGTTTGAAGGGAATCAAAGCCAAGATCTGGTCGGACACCACCCTCCTCAAGTATTCAACGCTCCCGAATGACTTCCCGATCCGCATTAGAGGCGAACTCAAGGATGGCATGCTTGAAATGAACGAGATTTCAACGCAAAACGAATTTGGCGATTTGCTCATTGCCACGTTGCTTTACGATTTGCAACAAATGCGTTTGGAAGCCATCGATATCAGCACCGAGAAGTACACGCTTGAAATGGACAGCCACATCATCACCTTGCGAAACGTCACAAGCCACTTGGAAGATGCGGAAGACCAAATGTCCATTGTCACAAGCATTCCATCAATTCAGTATAAGTTCAACGACGAGACCTTCGGTACGGCAAACTTGATTGGAAAGAGCGATATCACGCTCAACATTCCGCACACGCAAGAAAGACAAATCAAGAACAAGAGCATCAGCGGAAACTTCATCATCGACAAGCTCGTCTACAGAAAAGATTTGGACATCGAAATCACGCCAAGCTCACTCGACAAACTTTTATCGATGTTCAATAACGCGATTGCAAATCTCCGCAACAAGGAAAAGACCGAGGCCAAGATTTCTGTGTCAAGCCCCATTGACTTGTCGTTCCATGTCAGCGATTCACAAAGCGATTCCGTCGAAATCATTACCCCGTTCGCATCGTTCCCGCTCACGCTCGACATTTGGGTTTTGGGCACCACCAACAGGCCTCTCTTGCGCGGCGACGTCACCAATGCCGACAACGGATTTATCGGCGTAAAAGACATCTACGAATTTGACCTGAATGCCTTCAACATTTCTTGGATCGATGTTCCATGGCAGCATGGCGTTATCGATGTTTCTAGCACGCAGGAACTCCCCTACTGTACAGAATCTGAAGATAAAGAAAAAGAGACATGTCCCATCAACTTGGACATTCAAGGAACGATTACAAACCCGCAACCGATTCCAAGTTCAAACTGCGGCACAGAATCCACCGCGGCAGACACATACCGCAACATATTCCTGGGATGCGTCGCTACAGAATCCGGCGTTTCTGCCGACTGGAACAAGCTAGCCGGTAAAGCCATCGGTAAGTTCATTTCTTCAACTGCAAACAAGACTTTGGGCGGTGATTACATTGGCGATATCGACATGAAGGTGATGCTGTTCGACAACTCCGGCAACGACAAGGATTCATCGTATGTTAAAGTTCCTATTTCACTTGACCGCTGGGTGAAAAACCTGAGCCTTGTCTTCGGATATACACAAGACCAAAGCCAAAGCCCGACTTACGATCAGGCGTTACAATTCGGCGCAAGCTATACGCTCCCTGTATTCCAGGATAAAGAATACTCGCACAAGAACCATTTCTCGCCATCGCTTTCCTTAAACGGACAAATCGTCAGAAAACAGTACCAGTTCAATTCCGGCGAAGACAACGACAGCCGTGTCGAAAAGAACATCGGCGTGAACTATACGTACAAATTCTGGAACCCCTGTATTCTCGGTATCGGCCATTGCGAAACAGTGCGCCCGCCAAGAGCGATGCTCCAGCCCAACGATCCGAACGCCATCGATTCTACAAGCGTCAAGAGCACAGAAACAAAGCCGAACGAAATCAAGCCCACGGAGAAAGCAAAATGATTTTACTGATTTGTGCATTATTGTTTTTTTCGTCGCTTGCTTTTGCGGATAACGATGACAAAAATCCTTGGTCCGTCAACATCAGCGGCAACAAGATATTCTCGAAATTCCAGCTAAACGAACAGCTCGATATTCCTGATGAATTTGGCCAACTGGATACCATCAAGCAAGACTTCTTGATGCGCCTTTCCTCGGAAAACGTTCGAGCCCTTTATTATTCCCGAGGCTATTACAGTCTCGACTTAAAACTAGTCATTCAGCGAGAAACATTGTCTAACGGAAACAACCAACGCAACTACTACATTTGTTTGCTACCGATTCAACGACGCCAAAATCATTTCTTCAGGCGATGAGCCCATCCCTATTGATTTAGGTTCTCTCAAAATAACAAAGCACCAATATTACAATCAAGAGGACCTTTCTGAAGACCTTCAGGAAATCCAGAGAGCATACCGCAAACAAGGTAACTTACACGTTTATATATCTTCCGAAGAACATGTCGACACGACGGCCAAATGCGTCAACGTGATTATCAACGTCAACCCAGGCCCTAA
>CAMZFJ010000210.1 GCA_947306025.1 uncultured Fibrobacter sp. | reverse complement strand
ATTTACATTGTACGTAAAGTAACTCGTTGTAAGCGAATCCGGCATTTGCAGCGCCTTTGTACCACCCACTTTATTGTTCTTTGCAAAATAAGACTTTTGAGCCTTGATGTAGAACAGCGTCTGTTGCGTCAATTCATCCGTCACGCTCTGCGTGCTAGTAAAAAGCCCGACATTCGAGCAACCACGCACTCCAAAGACAAGCACCAGAACAAACGCCAGTGCGCATCCAATAAAAATCCAATACTTCAATTGGAGTTTTTTTAGCGTAGCAACCATCTTTTTGCAACAAGCAACTATTTTGCTCCACAGTTTCTTGAAGCCTTTTGATATACTATTAAACTTTTTCGATACGCCCTTTCCGCTAATGACTGGATGCGGAGCTTCGCTAGCTACAGATGCAACTGCCGCAAGGCCACCTTGCCACTTGAGGAGTTTCATCGCCACAAGCACATGGCCAAACTGGCGCGGGAATGTCAAACCAAACGCGGCAATCACCATCAAGGTCACACTAACGATAAACAAGACGAGCAAGCCTTTATTCGCAAGCGGAAGCAAATCTTTCACTTGATCCAGAATGCCCAAAAGCTTCTTGACACCAGAAAAGTTTTCAGATGCGAAGCGCACCATAAACGAATCGGTAAGTCCATTCCCTGTCCGCACGGCGTTAGCAGCAATACCATAAACCATGGTCAATATGCGTTCAAAGGCAAAAAGAATCATGCCAAAAATCGCAATAAGCGAAGCTATGAAACGCACCGTGCGTATGGGAGTGAAGCCTTTCATTTGTTTACATTCTCCTTGCTACAAAAATGCAGTTACAAGAATTTAGTTACTAGGTACTAGTTAGTAGTTAATAGTTACTAGAAGACTTAAGAGACAAGATGCTGTGGAGCAACTCTAGTAACTAGTAACTTAAAACTTAAAACTGTGCCGTAAGCACCTCAGTAACTAGAAACTCCAAACTCGTAACTTACTTCTTTTCCACCAATTCCTTAGCCATCTTCTTCGCGGTGACATAGTCCGCCTTGCCAGAACCGAGCTTCGGCATCACTTCGACGTTGAATGCTGCAGACGGGAGCATAAGGGGCGGCATACCACTCGCGCGAAGTTCCGAAAGCACGTCCTTCGGATCCTTTTCGCCCTGGTACAAAAGAACAATTTTTTCGCCCTTGGTGGCATCCGGGATTGCCGTTACAACGTAATCGCAGCCCTGCAACACCGGCGTATCCTGAATCTTCTTTTCGACCGCACCAAGGCTAACCATTTCGCCACCAAGCTTTGCAAAGCGGCTGTAACGGTCCACAATCGTCAAGAATCCGTCTTCGTCGAGATAGCCCTTGTCACCCGTACGGTAATAGCGAACGCCATCCTTCTGCACAATCACACTCTTCGTGCGGTCTTCGTCCTTGAGGTAGCCCTTCATCACCTGGCAACCTCCAATGAGAATCATGCCAGCTTCGCCAGTCGGCAAAGGTTCGTTCGTCTCGGGGTCCACAATCAAGAACTGCGTACCCGGAAGTGCTGGGCCCACAGTTCCCGGCTTGTTGTTCACCTGCAACGTGGTGTAGTCATCGAACAAAGTATTTTCGGTATTGACAGAAGCCACCGGAGCCGTTTCGGTACAGCCGTAACCTTCGTAGATTTCCTTACCGAACTTGAGGCGGAATGCAGTCGCAAGTTCTGGACGCAAAGCTTCGGCACCGGCAATAATGATACGCACCGACTTGAACATCAACGGATGCACATAGCGGCTCACCGTAAAGGCGCGGAGGAACGTCGGAGTTGCAATGAGGAATGTCACCTGGAATTCCGCACAAACGCGAGACATGGTCTTCACATCGGTCGGGTCAGCCACAGCCACAATCGGGCAACCTTCCGTGAGGTTCAAAAGCGTCGTCACCGTAAGGCCAAAGCTATGGAACAACGGGAGTTCCGAAAGCATCACATCGCCACGGCTCACGTTCAAAATGCAAGCGAGCTGCTGGATGTTACCCATCAAGTTACGCTGCGAAAGCTCCACACCCTTCGGCGTACCTTCGGAACCGGAGCTGAACACGATGCAAGCATTGTCGTCTAATGAGCGACGTTTCACGAACACCAAACGGATAAGCCAACTCGGCATCAAGATGCATAGCACAAGGAATGCAGCGATTTTTGCCTTCGGGATTTCCTTCATCATGTCTTCGGCGTAAAGTAAACGCACCTTGTCCGAAGCCACTTGAGAATAATCACTACCGCGAGCCTTCAACTTTTGGACAAACTGGCGGCTCGTAATGACAGTCGAACATTCAGCGCGATCGCAGCAGAATTTCACGTTATCAACCGAAGACGTGTAGTTCAGGTTCACGTTCGTCTTGCCAAGCGTCCAAAGAGCAAGGTTCACAATTACGCCAGCCGGACTCGGCGGGAGCATAATACCCACATTCTGTTCATGCTTGCGAAGCGTCTTCTTGAGGTAACCGCGGAACGCCATCACAGCACCCATCAACTTGTAGCCCGAGAAATGAGCCCCATCCGGGCTTTAAATAGCAGGTCCGTTCTTCACGTACTTCTTGTAAGTGCGAATCCAGCTATCGGCAATCGGATGGACAAACGAAACGGCATAGTTCCAAGCATCAATGGAAATACGGCGAATAATGGCACGAATTTCGTTAGGAGGCGTATCAGCCGGAAGAGCATCACCAAAGGCAACAGTGACAGAGCGTTCAGCCGAAGCACCATACATATTGGAAGAACTGTAGCTGTAGTTACTGCCCCACAACCCCTGAATGTAGAATGGGATAATCTGAGCCTTTGTACCATCAACAGCGGATGAATAATCAATCGTAAACGGTTCCACGTGCGGGGACTTGGACACTTCGCCCGACGGGAAAATCAAGACAGCCTTACCTGCGAGGAGTGCTTCGTGAATCTTGTCCATCGCAATTTTGGGGTTACGGTTGTCAATGCGGATCATGCCCAGGCGCTTGAGAACTGCGCGCAAATACCATTTGTCGAAATGGTCCTTATTGCTTGCAATGCAAAGCGGACGCGGAGACGCCATCTGCACCATCGCCCAGTCGATAAAGCTATGGTGGTTACCCACGAGGAGGATCGGTCCTTCGTTCGGAATGTTCTGCACATTCAAGACGCGGATTCTGTAACGGCTGAACACAAAGCGGAGAAGCGTGCGGAGCATGGCCTGCGGCAAGTTGTAAATCGACCAGATAAACACACCGACCGAAATAACAGCAAGGCCGATAAAGTAGTTCTGCGGACGAATATCCGTAGAGCGCACCAGCATCGTAAACACGAATAAGAACGCCACGAGCACAACGGCCTGGATCAGGTTCGCAAGAGCAATCACGGAACCGGAATTGTTCGGACGCGTATTGTACTGCAACAGCGCATTGACCGGAACAAGAATGAGACCACCAAAGAAACCGGTCAAAGAGTAGAGAAGCACGAGAGCAACCGGATGCACAAGGAACGGCACAAGGAACATGCAGATCGAAGCGCCAAACATTCCAAGCGGAACAAAGCCCGATTCAATAAAGTCCTTAGAGAAATGCGCCGCCACAATCGTACCAATCATGAGGCCCACGATGGCAAACGACATGTAATCCTGCATCATGTCCACGGTCGAGGAGCCAGAAACGTCCTGATACACGAGAACAAACACCTGAGCCAAAGCCCAGAACATCGAAAGCGCGATAATCGAAGCGCGGAGCGTCGGCACACGGAAACCGAGACTCAAGTGGCGCTTGACCTTGTCGATACTCACGTTCCGGTCTTGATACTTCACGCGAGGAATCATGAAATTCGCAATCGTCCCAAGCACGCTCACCGCAGTAAGAATCCACGGAATCACAACGGACTTGGAGGTAATGCGACGCACAGCTTCGTAAGAAACAAGCTGGTCGAGGTTAATGAGGTTCACGCCGACAATTGCAAGCCACGATGCCGCGATGATACCGCTAATGCTAAAGATTTGGAGGAATGCGTTAGCATAGCTCAAGCGACGCACTCCGAACATTTCCTTGACAATGGCATACTTTGCCGCACTATGGATGGCAAAACCGCAGCTAAGCCCGATCGAGAGCCAGAATGCGATTCTCGGGAAATCGAGCGTCACAAGCACCGACTGCGCTATAACAAACAGCGTCATCATGAATGACGACCAAGCCATCACCTTGTTCTTCGAGAACTTATTGGTGAAGAACCCGGCAAAGAACACCATCAAAACGTATGGCGCAAGGAAAAAGATTTGGAGCATGAAGCTCTGCCAGATAAGACCGTTTTGTGCAAAGAACGATCCGGAGAGAATCTTTTGAGCGTAAATAAATACACCCGCCTGGACAAAAGCTGTAGCAAGGACAGATAAGAAGAATCTTACAGCACCTTTAACTTTCCACATTTACAAAATCCTCATTTTTTTTGCAAAATGTTATACAGCTAAAAGATAGAAAAATCACTTCATCAGCGCTTCAATATCCTCGACGGTACGTGGAATATGCTCCGAAATATTTTCAAATTCGCTTTTTGTAATAAGTAAATCATCTTCTATGCGGATTCCGATACTTTCGCGGTAATGCTTGCCATCAATTGTCGCGGTAAAATCGCCGTAAAGCCCTGGCTCACAAGAGATTAGCATTCCCGGTTTTAGCACCACATCCAACGAACGAGACCCCGGATCCCCCTCGTGAATATGCTCGCCAATAAAGTGGCTCACCCCATGCGGGCGCTTTTCGTACAGCAATTCAAAGCTTCCGCGCGCCCCCTTTACGAGTC
>CAMZFJ010000209.1 GCA_947306025.1 uncultured Fibrobacter sp. | reverse complement strand
TGCCGACCGTTGGAATCCCGACCTTGACGAAGGAAAAATTCCAAAGGCTCAGTAATAAATGGCCCGCTAAGGTTGGTGCACTTCGGCAAGCTCAGTGACCTGAAGATGAACCACGCGGGCATGACAAAAAAGATTCGCAATAATTAGTGCAAGTAAAAGGTTCCATAAAAAGCATCACGTTCCATAGCCTGCAAAACGGCTTTACCGTGATGCGCCTTAACGACGCTGAAAGTAAAAAAGTCGTTGTCGTTACAGGAATGTTCCCCACTTTACAGCCCGGCGAAACCATCGCCATCGAAGGCAATTGGGGGAGCCATCCCAAATACGGCAAGCAGTTCCAGGCGACTTCTTTTGAATACCTCGCCACCGAAGACAACGACATCGTTGAATATTTGGCGAGCGGGCAATTCCCGGGAGTCGGTCAAAAAATCGCCGAACGCATTGTCGAAGTTTTTGGCGATAAAACCGCAGACATTCTCGACAACGATCCGGACAAGTTCCGCGAAACAAAAATCAAGGGATTCCCGGCCCGCAAGGTGGAAACATTCCTCGCGCGTTGGCAAGAAGCACGCCACAGCCGCGAAACGATGCTGTTCTTGTACAAGCACGAAATTGTCGGCAGTGTGGCAAAGCGCCTTTGGAACAAGTTCGGGCAAGCGACAATTGAACGCATCACACGCAATTTGCGTTTGCAACAAGACGAAGAAGACTCCATCATTACGCTCCTCGACGAATTCGAAAAAGCTAGTGAGATTGGGCGAATCAAGCGCGAAGGCGATGACTGCTATTTTCCGCCGCTCTACAACGCCGAGCAACGAATTGCAGACAACATCAAGCTCCGTTTGCGCTACAACGAACTGCCCATTGACAATTTCGAAAACAATTTAGCGCAGTGGGAACGCGAGCACAAGTTCAGCTTTGATCCGATTCAAAGGCGCGCAATACAGATGGCGCTTTCGCGAAAGATTTCCATTATCACAGGCGGCCCCGGTACAGGTAAAACAACCATTCTCAAGGGAATCCTCTACCTCGCGCGCCAAATGGAAGAATGCGTAAGCCTCACGGCGCCCACAGGGCGCGCCGCCAAACGCATGGGTGAATGCTGCGGCGAAAAGGCCCGCACCATCCACCGCCTGCTCGAAGTGGACCCGATTTCTGGGAAATTCCACCGCGATGAGAATAACAAGCTCCAGTGCAATTTGCTCGTTGTCGATGAATTCAGTATGGTCGATACGAGGCTTGCCGCGTCGCTCCTCGAAGCGACACCACTCAACGCCCGCATTGTGCTCGTGGGCGATGCCGACCAGCTCCCCAGCGTGGGAGCTGGCAATGTGCTGAACGACTTGTTGCGCTGCCCTAAGATTCCGAGCACGCGCCTTCAGCACATTTTCCGCCAGGCCGGCGGAAACGACATCGCCGACAAAGCAGCCAAAATCAATCAAGGCATTTGCCCTTCGCCCATCGAAGGCACGAATTTCCACTTTTTGCCTTACGAAACCGCCGACGAAGCCAAAGACATCATCGCGCGCCTCGTCACATTCGGCATTAAAGAAAAGCTCGACATCGACACGCAAGAAATGCAACTTTTGACACCGATGCGCAAAGGACCTCTCGGGATTTACGAACTCAACACGTTCTTGCAAGACCTCTTGAACCCAGGCAAAGAGCGCATCAAAATCGCAAGCGGCAACTGGAGCAATGGCGACCGCGTCATGCAAATCCGCAACAACTACGATAAAAACGTGTTCAACGGCGACGTCGGCATCATTTATAAAATCGCAAAGGATTCAAAAAAAATTACCGTCTTTTACGATGACAAAACTGTCGATTACGAATCCGATGAAGTCGAAGAGCTGATTCTCGCCTACGCCTGCACGATCCACAAAAGCCAAGGTAGCGAATACCCCGCCGTGATTGTCGTACTCGATTCCAGCCACAGCATCATGCTACAGCGGAACCTCATCTACACCGCGATTACGCGTGCAAAGGGCCATGTGTGGATTTTATCTGCACCCGGCGCATTCTACCAAGCCGTACGCAACAACCGCAGCACAAGGCGTTACACGCGCCTCACCGAGAAACTCGGATAAATAAACCTAAAATACAAATCCTACAGACAAATTCGTTTCAAAGAAAACTTGTTCCTGCAGCCGTGTGTATATATACTTATTGCTGCCCCTCACATTAATTTTTTCCATGAACTGCGGCTTTTTCACAAAACGGCCAAAATTTATTTCTGTACCCCAGAAAAAACGTGTTCCAATATGTCTCGTTCCAAAACCAATCACTGCGGCAAGACCGTTTTGATTTCGATCAAAGAGCCTTCCTTGATCTGTCGGGTCGGTAAGATCTACTGCATAAAAAACGGGATCCAATCGTAACTGCAAGAACAATTCCATTTGAGATTTCTGCCCAATTTCATGATTGTCACCTGTAGCATCGATAACTTGAGTCATTCCCGAATTTCGACGTCCAAAATACCATCGTAGCATCAAGGGAATCGAAAAAGCATCCATTTCACCTTCCACATCTGTATAACTAGCTATATTCTTTTTAGAAAAATTGGAATAACTCAATCGTGCCGAAACACTCCAAAAATCAGCAAACAAATATTCATAAGTTATCCCAGGAGCCAAATTTTGAGCGACAAGTTCCACATATACCCTGTGCCTTGTATATGGAGGAATTCTCAAGTCGGGCGGACTATTGAGCGCCTGAGCTTCCGTTAAAGCTCCCTCTGTTCGTTCTTTTGAATCTGGATTCAAATTATTTGCCGAAGAATCAACAACATACGTGACCTTATGCGAATCGACATAAACCGTATCCGATTTATTTAACTTATTCAATGTCGGAGAATCCCATCCATCGGCAAAAGCAGTAGACACCGAAAAAAGAATCGAAAAAATCAAGCAATATTTTTTCATACTAGAAACCCAGTTTTATTTCGAAACCAAAGAACGCACCCTTAAGAGAACTTCCATTAACAAGAGCGACATTTTCCGTATTCATCATCAATCGAGCTTTTTCACCCCAATATTGATATCCGCCGCTGAGTCCAAATTCCCAAAGGAGATTTCCGAAATTACACACTAAGCCCATGGTTCCTTTAGCAAAACCGCCAAAAGCACTTGCGCCTCGTTCATTGTCATCATCATCCGCATCATGGATTTTATCGTAATTCAAGGTAGGCCCGACCATAGCCTGAGCAAAAAGGGATAAACTGTTAAGCGGCACATTCCTGTGTTTTACCGGGTGCTTACTAGGGTTCGCATGAGTTATCACAGATGTCACAATATAATGCCTATAACCCACCCCCAAGCTCCATATACTCTTAATACCTTCCCATTCTTTCCATATATCATGAAATTGCATTAATGCTGAGAAATTGTAAATAATAGAACCACGATACATATTCTCTTGTTCTAACTCAAAACCAAAAACGCCAACACCAAGCGCCAAAAGTATTATATTCGCACCCACGCTTCCGTCAATATAAAAGTTTATTGCGGGTGGAATTGTATCCGTATCGTAATACGTGACAAATTCATTTTTTTCAGGTATGGTATCCACTGCCTTTGATACAGTCTTTTTGATATAAACGGTATCAGGAGGAGACTTTACAAATACAGTATCGGTCACATGTTTACGGACATAAACCGTATCCGTTTGCGCCATAGCTACACTAGAAAACAGTACAACAAACAATACTGTCCATACCATTTTTTTCATACAATTCATCATAGCAAACCAATACTTACGTTAAGTTTAAAATCAATCTGAAGACCATCGGCAAGGTACATCACATGTTTCTTTAAAACATCACCCTCTTCAGACAAGACGTTATACGCAATCCCGTATTCAAATCCGCAAGTGACATAATCACTCCGACGAACAAATCCGTGATGGATGTACGGTTGAATTCCTTGACTATTACGATCAACAACAGTTGGAACCATATCATGTTTCCAACGAGGATGATATGTGTAATCAGAATGACGGAATAGAGCATTCAAACCTAATTCAATCATTGACGATGTTTTTGCAGGGCGGAAATAATGGCGATACCCTAAGCCAAAAATAAATTGCGATATATTTCCGCTATAATCATCCTTTTTAAAGTTTTCGGTATAATCTTCCGAAGGCACTTTTTTCACATATTGGAAGTTCATCATTAAAGAATTTTTGCGACTAAAAGCAAGTTCGGCATCAACAACAATGGTAACATTTCCAAGCAAAGTATTTAGAGCCGAAAAGACATCAGCGCCAATGTACAGCGAATGATGTATATAATTCGTATCGTTGCGCAAGAATTTTGTCGTATCAAGCCCAAACGGATTATCTTCCGTCGGCTTGCAGCAAGTCGGCGCAGGCGCTGAATCTCCGACAACATAAATAGTATCGGTTTTGGGCTTAATCGGAATATACACGGTATCGCGAGTTATCAGCTCGACATAAATGGTGTCTCTTTCGGCATAAAGCGCCGTTACACACAAAAGAATTAACAAGAGAAATTTTGGCATTTGTTTAAAATCCCTATTTGTTCGAACATTAATTTAACAATAACAGAATCAAATCAAACCCTTGGCCGTGTTAACTTTCACGAAGCACACAAAACAGGGGATTACCTGCTATTTTTGAACGACAAATGGATAAAACTAGGGAAAAACGCCCTGTTTTTAATATTTTCTGTAAACTTTCTGATATTTGCGTTGTTTTTGCAAAGCACGGCCGCGAACGTCGAAACGATGAGCTCCATTTTCAAGCTTTCCGTGAT
>CAMZFJ010000208.1 GCA_947306025.1 uncultured Fibrobacter sp. | reverse complement strand
CGTGTTCGGTTCGAGTTCGCCCGAAAGGATCTTGAGGAAGGTTGACTTGCCGGCGCCGTTTGCGCCGATAACACCGTAGCAATTGCCGCGTTTGAAGGAGAGGTTCACTTCCTTGAAGAGGACGCGGCTACCATATTGAAGACTGACATTAGAAACATTAAGCATGGCGCCAAAGATAGTAAAAATTGGGGTCGGATTCTAGGGGCGTTTGTCGTGCGTCATAGCGAAAACCGCAAAAATAATGTAATTTAGGACAGAAACTTGCGTGGTTGTCATGGGACTTGTTATTTTGGAGCCGTTGGCGATAGAATCTAGCAGAGCTCCTGTCTTCCAGAGCGGAGTCGAACTATTTAATGAAGTTTATTTGTTAAAATAAGTAAAGGTTTATTATGAAATTTAATTTATTTGGAAAAAGTTCTTTCGTAAAATTTGCCGCTGTAGCATCTTTAGTTTTTGCTTTTTCTGCATGCTCCGATAGCTCTAGCAACGTGACATATGTGATGTATGATGAAGAAGGAAATGAACATCCCGTTCCATCCGATCTTCTAAAATCATCTTCTAGCGTAAAAAAGCGTTCAAGCTCGTCTTCTGTTGCGGCAACATCCAGCTCCTCTGCCAAGATTGAGGCCAGTTCATCATCGAAAAAGTCTGGAAGTTCTTCATCTGCGAAAGCTGTAAGTTCCTCTTCCGTAAAATCGACGGTGAGTTCGTCGTCTGCAAAATCAACTGTAAGCTCGTCATCGGCTAAAACGACTTCGAGTTCCTCTTCTGCCAAACAGTCCGCAAGTTCGTCCTCAAAAACTCCTGCATCGTCTTCGAACTTTGCCTTCTTTAACGAAGGCTGGCGTGAAGATTGTCTTGCAAAAATCAACGAGTACCGTGCTACCGAAGACATTGGTCCCTTGGTACTTGCATCCGAAGAAAAGCAAGTTTGTACTGAACAGCAAGCTGCGGCAGACATGGCCGCAAACAAGGCTCATAGCCATTTTGGCGATTGCGGTGAACGCGCACAGAATTCTGGTTTGACATTCTCACTCACATGGCAAAAAACGGCGTCTGCTTCAACTGTCGCGTTTCTCAAGATGATGTGGGATGATGAAAAAGCGCTTGTGACAAGCGGCGAACGCGATCCGAATAAGAATGAGGACTATCCCTACATTGGCCATTACCTCAATATGAAGGGGAGTTACAAAAGCGTTGCTTGCGGAATATCTCTAAACGCCGACAGCACCAAAGGCTGGCTGAATATCAATTTCTACTGATATAGATTACGAGGATTCTTGTTCAACTTAGTGTGGACTTTGTCCGTATTACGTAATTCTAGATAAAGACAATTTCCATTTTGATATTGAAAGGCGTTCTTGCTAAATGATGCAAGAACGCTTGTTCTTATTACGGAGGCGGTGTAACTGATGCGGTAATCTTCATACAGAATTGTCTCGAATTACTCTATATTGATTTTTATGTGTTGTCATAAACGCTTGCTGTAAAAAAAATTTTTCTTATTTAAAAGTTTGTTGTAAGTTTGTAGTTTTGTTTTACGCTTTTAAACAGGAACCTCCCTGGAGTCTTGACAATGCAAATATGTCCGCTTTGTTTCTTGCGGACGTTTTTTGAGTTTTGTTTAAAACTCGGTTTTGCTGGTGTATGCGGGTTGTCCGCGATAAACTAAAATTTTACCATGCAAATAGGGTTGTTGATTCTGGTGTTTTTTTTGTAAAAGCAAAGGAGAAACAATGAATTATAAATGCTACAAACGTTCGATTGAATTAACCACTCGTGAAACAAAAAGTCAAACGATAGAAATTCCCTTTAAGGTTAATGAAGAAAATATTTTATTTGGATTTAAAAAATTTCAAATAGGATATGGCAGTAAAGATCATCATGTAAGAAATATCAAAATGAACTTGAATCTTTCTTATGATTCTTACAATGCAAGCAAAAATGTTACAACTGTAAAGATTTATTATAGTGCTGATATAAATGATGATTCAAGTAATCATATGGGTAGTGGAAAATTAGAGATTGTAGTTGTTGCTTATGATGTAACCGGAGCTGAAGATTTGGAAACAATAGCAGCGCTTCAATCTTTTGATGTTGGTTTTGATAAAGATCATCATGTTTTTGCTTATGCTGTAACAAGGCAGAAAACTTACATTTCCGATTCAAGTAATCATACTTCATATGGAAATTCTGTATTTAAGGATTATCGCGTTCCATCAGAAGTCTTAAAGAAAATGCGTGAGGATAAGGCTTTCATATGTGCTGGATTTACAATTTCTGCAGAAGATGATGATAGCCATGTAAAGGAAACTGGGCTTACAATTGAAGATGATGGAAGTGTAAATTATATTTTGGCTGATAAAAAGCATGATCATGCTTGTGAATCACTTTGTAATTGTGATTACAATAGTAGTGGAAATTCTTATGTTTCACAATTGTTTAGTATGTCTTTGTCGGGAACACAAGTAGACAAGAAAGGGGATGCCGATGTTGATATTTTTAAATCTTCAGTATATCATGTTCAAGGAATTTTGAGGTATGGAGATTACTACATATGTTCTCATAGTAATAAAGAAGGTTCTAAGGGGCGTATGGTAATCATGGGAGTGGGTTGTTATGAGTATACCGATATTTCATTAGAACAATATAATCATCCTGGAGGAATTCAAAGAATGGATGATTATATGATTATGGGAATTGAAAATTCAGATCATAATAAATCTTATGTGTATTTATATAATATAGCAGGGCTATCGCTTAGTAATCTGCCAAGGCGAATCGAAAGTTTTGAAATATATAGAAAAAATGCGGGTACGACTGCCGCTGGAATTTGCAAGGATGAATCAAGAAAAAAATATATTATTGCTGCATATGACATGCACAAAAGTGATAATAATACTGATGGGAGTACTTTTGATTTTTATGAGATTAGATATGAGAATGGTGAAGATCTAAAATCAAAACAAGTCAAATTATCATCACCATCATATTCAATAAAAAAAGATTTCTCGGATTGCCAAAATATTTCATTATATTATGATCCGATTGTGAAAAAGAATTATCTGGTCGCTTTTACAACGACGTCGGAAGGTTTAAGTTATAAGGATTGTATGGAAGTGTTTGAATTGTTGGTTGATGAGCGAAAACTGAAAAGTGTGACGAAATTCCATTTGAAAACAGACCATGGTGCTATTATTGGTATTGGTGGTGTGCATGTTCGATGGGGTGCAAGTCAAGATATTGTTTTTGAGAACGGAGTTGCTAAGCCCCATGTTATAACATGCAGTAGAAATTTTGTTGCAAAGAATCTGACAATAAATATCTTTTAACTATATATTAGCGTGAAGCAACTCTTTTAAGCTAGCTTTAAAAAACGATTTCCATTGCATTTGGGGAGTCGTTTTTTATTTTTGCTGCTTCTTTTTTGTTTCTCACATACTATTTGAATCTTGGCTTTAATTTTTTATCTTTGGGCCTATGAAAATTAGGCCTATTTTTTTTGCAGTTCTGTTAGCGTTTACGGCGCAAATTTTTGCGGAAATGCCGACTGGTACGGTTGTTTTCAAAAATCAAGTAGATGCGGATTCGGTTGCTCCAGCGTCCGCGACGGAGTCAAAAACTTCGGCACCCGCGAAAAAAGGTGGGCTTCTCGGTAGCCTTTTCCCGGTCGAAGAAGATGAAGCGATTCATCGTGGAAATTTCCTCACGGGTGCGACCCTCTTTTTGCTCCAGGGCAATTCTGACGAAGATGCTTTGAATATTCTCTTTGGTGATATTTACAAGGCTGAAGGTTACACGTTTACGGCTGAGGCTTTTGGCGGATATTTTGTTCGTGATGCCATGGTGATTGGCTTGCGCGCTGGTTACAGTCGCACGTATGTCGATGTTGACTATTCGATTCTCGAAGATTTGGCCGACATCAAGGAACACCGCAAGTATGTTAGCAATGGATTTTTTGTGCAGCCGTTCCTCAAGAATTATTTGAAGGTCTTTGATTCAAGAACGATTTACTTTTTTAATGAAACTTCGCTGACGGCTGAATATTCTTATGGAATTTCGCAATCGGATGACGGCGAGGATGTTTCGAAAACGCGAAATCACGGATGGACTTTCAAATTCGGCATCAATCCGGGCCTTTGCATTATGGTGTTGGACCGCTTGGCGTTCGAAACGTCGGTTGGCCTCTTGGGCTTGAACTCTTCGTGGCTGGTGGTCGAAGAAAATGGTGAAACACGGAGTGAAGTTTCTTACAACATAGTAAATTTTAAGATAAACTTGCTAGCACTTGATTTTTCGTTAGTCTATTTCTTCTAGGAGCTTGTTATGTCGTTTAAGAATAAATTTTTTTGGCAAGTTTTCGCGATGTGTTCTTGCGCCGTTTATACGCTCATTTCTTTGAATGGTTGCTCTGCGGATTACGATACTTTTGGCGCTTCGGATTACCGCGTGTTGAGTGAAATTGCGGTTGCCGAACAGGATGGTTCGCCTGCGGTTTACACGGAGGCTCATCGCATGGAATTTGATTTGGTAGCTCCGCCGGAATCGCTTAGAACATGGGATTCTGTGACTGTCGAATCGATTGATATGAGTCATTTTGCAACGCTCCATTTGGTGAAAGGCGATGTGTCTGAATTCCCGACGGATTCTTTGGAATTGGATTCGCTTGCCGAAAAGGTCTCAATTTTAGAGAATGCAATTAAGGCTGGCAATAAAATGGCAATGCCTTCGGATCATGTGATTTATGTTGTTGTTGTTTCTGAAAGTGGCAAGAAGGCTATTT
>CAMZFJ010000207.1 GCA_947306025.1 uncultured Fibrobacter sp. | reverse complement strand
GGATGGTGGATACTCGCCATATTCACCTTGGGCATCGCTATGTTATGGATCGGCCCTTATTGGAGTTACGCAAAAACCGAACTTTACAAAGAAATTATCGGCAAAGAAAAAAACAAAGATACCGAAGCTCAAGAATAAGCTTAAATGAAAAGGTCTCGCACGAACGCGAGACTTTTTAAATTTTGCACTTACCTATTCCAACCCGAATGTCCATCGCCGTAAGCAACGCCACCGCCATCATCATCATAGCCGCCCAACGACAAAGAGCTTTTCACTCCCAGCCAGCCGCGCATTCTTTTTATTCGCGCAGAGGCCTTCGCAGTTTCAGTACAGCCAACCTCTTGCAAGTTGGCGTTCTGCGTTTCTTCAAGAATTTCAGCCATGTCATCATCCTCCCGCAAAAATTCTACTTCAAAAATATAGCTATTTACAAAACGACAAAAATCAAAACATCGTCCTTAAAAATCTCAATGCCCAGAGAACTGCGTCAATGTTTCCACGCGATATCCCGAAAGTACATCGCGCCCTTTAAGGTCTAAAAGTTCTATGATAAACGCGCAGCATTCCACTTTGCCGCCCACCTTTTCAATAAGCTGAATTGCAGCCCGCGCCGTACCCCCTGTGGCAAGCAAATCATCGATAAGCACAACGCGATCTCCCGGCTTAACGGCATCTTTGTGAATTTCAATGCAAGCCGTGCCGTATTCCAAATCGTACGTGATACCTACGGTTTCACGCGGAAGCTTCCCTTTTTTGCGCACCGGTACAAACGGCTTGTGAAAACGTTCCGCAACAGACATGCCAAACAAAAAGCCGCGCGCTTCAAGACCAGCAACAACATCGAACTCTGTTTTTTCAAGAACTTTGTAAAGACTATCCATCGTCAACTTGAGTGCATCGGCATTTCCTAGAATCCCTGTAATATCGCGGAAAAGAATCCCAGGCTTCGGAAAATCAGGAACAGAAATAATGTAGTCTTCAATTTTCATGGCGCCCGCCCTCCAACTTTATATAATTAAAATAATTTAAATTAGCACGATGTAAAAGAGCCCACAAGAAAAATAACTTTACATAAAGACATTCTCCTTAAGTCACTCCTGGCAGCACTGCAACTATCGATGTACAATTGATCGTTCCTGTCGCAATGGAAAAAGGAAATAAGAAACACAGCTCCCTTGGTGTAATGCCGAGGGAGTTTTTCGCAATTTTATACAATTTTTTTCGAAGTTCCTTTTATAGAATACGGGTACAACCGCGATGCAATTGCCGCGATAAAATGTGCAGCCAATTTGCATCGCAAGCTATCAACTAAAAAAGGAACATATCATGGAAAAAGAACTTTTTGAAAAATTCAACAACGGCGAACTCAGACGCCCCAGCAACACAAAAGCATTCAAGGATATCGCCTGGAGCAAACACCCGACTTTCGAAGGCGTTGAACTCAAGCACATCATTACGGCAAAAGAAACTGGCGGCACATTCAGCTACCACCTCGTTCGCATTGCGCCAAAAAAGAGCATCAAAAATCACATTCACGAAACGCAACTCGAAACCCACGAAGTCATCGCAGGGCACGGCGTATGTGTCAATGACGGAGCCAAGCTCGATTACATTCCCGGCGTAATTTCGATTATGCCCGCAAAAGTCCCGCACGAAGTGAACGCAGGCGAAGACGGGCTTTATTTGTTCGCAAAGTTCATCCCCGCGCTGTGTTAATTACAGCTTTCTTATACTCTTTTGGCGACAAGCCAACCATTTTCTTAAAGCAACGGTCCATGTGACTTTGGTCGTAAAATCCGGCATCGTAAGTCACTTCGGACGCGCTTCTTTCGGCAAGCAGTTTTTGCGCCTTGCGGACTTTGCATTGCATCTGGAACTGGTGCGGCGTAAGCCCGAATGCCTTTTTAAATTCCCGAATCATGTGGAACGGGCTGATGCAAGAATCATGCGCCATTTCTTCAATCAAATAGATGTTCTCGGGATTTTCGAGAATGCTTTTGCGCAACTCATTCAAGCGAGCAACAGCATTTTCATAATCGCCCGCGCTTTCCGATTCATCGACTTTTATGCACAACACAACCATCGAATAGCTTCGCCCATCGAACGTCTTGATTTCGTGCAATACGTTCGGCGGAATTTGGAACTTATCGCCGGCACTATAAATTTCCGCAACCCCGTTCATCACCAAGCAAACCGACCCTTCTTCGATATAGCCGACAGTCAAATGCTCCGTATGCGTATGCGGCAGATACGACTTGGTCCAATCCTTATAGCGCACGCATTCAATTTGATCATTCTTTTTACTGTACGAAATTTCGGGCATCAGCGCAAATTATAGCAATTGATACTGCATTATAAAAAAAGATGCCCGTTGTCTTTCCGAACTTATTTCGAGACAATCGGGCATGCTAAGGTTCAGTTTATTTTTTTCCGTCTTAATTTATCTTTCATATTTATCGTTCGTTAGCCACCTCCTTACTTAACATATTTCTTGATGAGTCTTATCATGATATCCGTAAGGCTTTCCACATTGTAATTGCCGACAGAAGCCTTGATGTGCGAATTGCCAATGCCGCTGTCGTCCGTGAGGAACACGTAGGTACCGCCCGTCGCAACATCAAAGAATCTCAGCATGAATTCCGTATCCTTATCCACGCCGCTTGCCGCTACAGGAATCAACTTGATGCCATGTTTTGCATAGAGCATGATGGATTCCTGAAGGCTTTCGATGATATCATTATCATGGTGCGCAGGAGCGTCAAGAATGAGGAACGCAATACGTGCGCGAGCCGAACCATTCCAGGAAAGATCTTGTAGCGAGGCATCAAGCGCAGAATGGACAGCTTCAGGATAATCGCCACCGCCAGAAGCGCTCTGCTCAGAAACAAAATCCTGCGTTTCAGAAGCATCATCGGTAAAATCGCTAGCGCGAGTCAAGTACTCGTCACCTTCATCGCGGTAAAAAAGAGCCGCCGTGCGCAATGCCACCTTGCTTTCCGAACTTGCATGGTCAATAATGTAGCTGAGATCGGACTTGAGGAATTTAATTTCATCGCTCATCGAACCCGTCGCATCTACAATGAATGCTACATCGGCCCTAGCTTTCGGGTGTCTGATTTCATCATCGACAACAACGTTGACGTTGAATTTTTTGTCACCCATCGTTGTGAGCTTTACCGTTTCTTTGACCCAATCTCCATCAACTTTCAGCGAATATTCCTTGGCATTAGGCTTCTTGGATCTATCCTTGAACAAATTTATCCAGCAGTATGCATACCCGGCATTATCTGTCTTGGTTGCAAATTCCTTTGAATTGCTGTTAAAGAGTTCCACGTCAACATTGGCGATACCGACCCTGTTGCCATCTACGACTCTTACCACTACGAGATTTTTCGGATAAAATTTCCAGTAATCGGTCTTTCCACTGTAATCTTCATCATCGAGAAGGTTTGTCCAAAATTTCCAATTGTCCAAATCGTTCCACTCGCCAGCCGTGAGCAATCCAGCTCTTCGACGTTCGTTCCTGTCGCTACTACGCCTTCTTCTATAAGTAGGTTCCTCGTCACGTTCAACGACACGTTCATAACGTTCTGAAACACGAACCTTACTTTTTCTTGGAGAAGGTTCATCTCGAGTTATCGTTATATCAGAAGATCTTGACGACACGCGACCTTTCGCCTTAGTAGCTAGACCACCTGAAGATCCTCCAAGCAGTCCCGCTAAACCATCTCCAATACCACCTGAACCAGCAGCAACATAACCTTCGTTAAAACCGCCAGATCCACGTCTTCCGCCAAGCACTGTTTTTCCCGATGTAGAAAGACTGCTTACGCTTTTCATTACTTTATCTATATCTTTTGCAAATTTAGCTTCTCCAGAAACAGGTCTTGAAGCCATCAATTTTAGCACACCACGATCGACAGGCGCCGCCTTTGGCATCCCTTTAGAGCTACGCTCCTCCGCTCGTTCCAACCTTGAGCCGTCATCTCTGACAGTGTACACAGTTGCAACTTCCGTGCGACCGTCATCGGACTCATCGACACTGGTGGATTTATCGTCAGTTGTTTTTTCATGGTTACCATCACCGCAGAAGAACACACACAATAACGTGCTAACCACCGCAATCACAGCAATCAAAAAGAACAGTTTGTATTTCATTTTTTTCATGATGTCCTCCCTTGTTTTTCCTTCAAACTAGCACATTCATTTTTGCGAAACCAACGATTTTGCAAAGAAGGCGGATAAATGATTTTTACATTTTTCATTGTAATTTTTTTGTCATTTAATAACACAATTCCTTTACACAATCAGTCCCCTAGCAAAGTCTCTCCAAATTATCTATTTTTGCTCGTCGTCCATTTTTCGCGGAGTAGCTATGTCAGAAAAATTTTCGAAATGGGTTGCCTGCTGGGGTAACGCCACATCCATCACAGACCGGAAAGAAGCAACATACGCCAAGGATTTAACGCTCCGCTATCCGATTCGCGCCTGCTTTTCGGGCAATAAATTGCGATTCCATTTTTCAAACCTCACCGGCACAGAACCAGTGACCATCAGCGAAGCGTATGTCGCCAAATCTGCGCAATTCCAAAAAACAAATGGACAGTTCTCAAGTGCCGCGACTCTCGATATAACAAAAAACTCCGCACCATCTTTGAATTACCATCCAACCGCCGTCACTTTTAGCGGTCGCGCCACAGCCACAATCCCTGCCGGCGAAGAAATCTTGAGTGACGAAATTCCATTCAATGTAACCGCAGGCGAAACATTTGACGTGAGCCTTTACT
>CAMZFJ010000206.1 GCA_947306025.1 uncultured Fibrobacter sp. | reverse complement strand
CCAGAAGTTTCGGTACCATTATCTAGTCCCGTCATCACACGGTCATCCGATCCAGGATTCGACAACCGATTCCAAAGCCCGCTAACCGTCTGCGGGACCTCGCAATATCCGCTAGCGCTACCACTAGACGACGCGCTTTGCCCAGAACTGGAACTGCGCAGTACAATAAGCCCATCCAAGTTACCATTACCCTTTGATAGGGTATTGGCATAGCCATCGACTTCACAAGCACCGTTCGCATCGTATTTACCGACAGCGGCAATAGAAAGGTGTCCCTTTGTATTATCAGTGCCCGGCATAACGAAACGAATGCTAGACGCATGTTTTGAAGCCTCTGTAGCATTCAAAGCATCCCAAGTAATGCATTTTTCTACAAATTCATTTGATTTAACAAGATCAGTCTTATAAAAAGTAACGCTATCAGTATAAAATTTCAGGAGTACATCCCTATCCGCAGCGTACGTCACACAGATGCCTCCCCAGTCGCTGATATCACCATACAATCGAATGGGGTTCGAGACATAGGGATTATCAAAGCCAGCAACTTCGAATCCCATTCCCGCAAAAATTTCATTTGAAAATCCTTTTCTAAAACGAAATTCAGCGCAATAACTACCACAGAATTCTAAAAGTGCCACCATACAATCATATTCGGGCTCTTCATAAGCGCACACATCCGGCATATGAACTTCAGTAACACCGCCATCAGGATCATCGGTAAAACTATACCAAAGCCCAGCATAATGTAAACTATCAGGATCAAGCCCCGTATTCACTAAATAGTCGCCCTTGCTGGCATTCCACAAACAAGCAGCCGTATTTTTCGGAGCTTTTGCACTACTTGAGGAATTTGCAGCAACACTACTCGAGGACGCAGCAACATTTTGGCTGCTGCTCGACGAAACATTCGCAGCACTCCCGCCAGCACCGTCACTGCTCGACCTCACAACAGACGAACTGCTTTCGTCAGTCACTGGCGACACAGAACCGCCCGACGGATTATCATCGGAACAGGCTACTAAGCCAAACAAAATTGTGCAGCCAGCAACTCTCAAGATTTTCCTAAACACAACTCACTCCTTTTTTAATTCGAAAAGACTTCAGTTTCTACAGTTCATGTGTCAAACGTTCACCGTAAGTACCAATTGATTTGATATTGAAGGAATTTTTCGCCCCTGGTGCGCCACTAAACTTAAAGATGATTGCACTCGCCTTTTTAGCATCTTCATCGCCCAATCGCATTGAAGAAGGATCCTCAGAACCGTTAGAGAAATCACTCCATTTAGCACAACTCGTCATGATGGACGTTGAATCAAGGGGATTTAAGGTAACAAGAGCTTTATCAGAAATGGAGCCTTGCATATAATAGCGCGGGTACAAATCAACATCCGATTTATCGCCTATTCCAGACAAAATGTAAACATTAAAACCGACATCAGAAGCGTAGGTTACGCAAATACCGCCCCACGGCGAAATATCGACGGTTTCGCCTTCATCGGCAACATTGAAACCCACACCGGCTTCAGGATTCGAAGTGTTTCCAAACACCACGTTTCCGCACAAGCCTTCGCAATAATCTATAACAGGATCCAACGAACTTTCAGAATATTCATTCCCCATTGGAATCGGGTATAGAATCTGAGACGTGCCACCCGAAGCATCATCCCCCCAGGAGAACCAATAACCCGTATTTTCATTTTTGGTATTTACCTTATATTCCCCTGCAGAGCCATTCCAAAGGTCACCTTTGTTCACAACCACGACGTCAACATCAACCTTCGAAGAAGACGATTCCGAGCTGCTACTAAACGACTCCGACGAACTGCTTTCAGCATCAGCAAGCGCGTTATCTTCTACCGTAACGCCACTGGTTTTGTTATCGGAACAAGCAAAAAGGCTCAATAGCGAAAGAAAAATCTGGAATTTGAAAAGGTTCTTCAGCATTTTACTAATCCTCACCCAACAACCCCCAAAAAACGAAGCGATGAACAACGGAAAATTCAGCAAAGCAAATCTTCCCGAACATCTCTTCTTAATTTAAATTATTGACACTAAAAAGTCAATAATTTATTAGAACTGTGCTACTCTCGATTCGTCAATCACGCATGCACCATCGGGCAAGTATTTGCCAATAGCGATGATATTGAAACGTACTTGAGCACTGCTGTCAGGGTTCAATTCGAATTTAATGGCACGGGCTGTTTTTTCCAAGCCTTCCGTCGCCATATCCTTCCATGTCAAGCACTTTTCGGTAGGAGTTATCGCCTTTTCCAAGACGATCCCCTTTTCGCTAATAGAATCCGAAACCAGTATAACATGCATATCCCTTTCAGACATATAGGTTACGCAAATTCCATCCCAGTCCTCGATGTTCGAAGCCATCGGATAATAATCGGAAGTTTCGTCATCGTAGCCAACAATCTTGATGCCGACACCAGCAAACGCCTGATTTGCACTACCTTTATCCAAAATGGCCGTTGCCGAGAAACCACCCTTAGCACTCACGACATCGGAAACCCATTCAGACGAACTCATGTATTCATCCGGCGAGCCCGTTTCCCAATCCAATACAGAAGCACCACCAAGATCATTATCATTATAGGCGTACCAGAATCCGCCGCCAATACCATTGGCCGTTGCCTTCACAAAGTCGCTCGGATCTTTCGAGGTGCCGTTCCAAAGGCAAGTTTCAGATTCCACAATACCATGCTTATAGGAGCTAACGCCCTTGATATTGAAATAACCGGACTCCTTCGGATTCCCATAGAACTTGAAGATAAGCGAAGTAGCTTTCTTAAAGATAGAGCTGCCAGAATTGACATTTGCAGAATTCTGCTTAAAATCAGCCCATTGAGCACAACGGGAAGAAGCCGCTCCCTTGGCCGTTTTGTCGAAATCGACACTGGGCATATTTTCTGCAGAAGCATCGGCTTCGCCATCTTTATAGCCTAGGATTCCCTTCATAGAAAGCTCGGACTCGTAAGAAATGCAGAGGCCGTCCCAATCCGAAATGTCGATAGTCGAATCCTTTTCGGCAAGCGCAATACCCACGCCCGCGCTCGGTGCAGACGAGCCTTCGCCAAGTTCAACCGTTCCGCACATACCACCGCAATAAGAGACAAGCGAATCTATCTTGTCGCTTTCATTTTCCAGCGGCACAGGGAACTTGATAGAAGAAGAGCCACCTTCTTCTTCATCATCGACGCTATACCAGTAACCTGCATTGTTGCCCACATTTACACGGGCGGCACCATTGGAGCCATTCCACAAATCAAACTTGTATCTTGCAGAGCCGTCACTACTACTGCTACTTTCAGCAACAAAAGAAGAAGAACTACTACCTTCGGCAATCGGATTGCCATCTTCCGTAATCCCAGTTGTTTCGTTTGTCTTGGAACATGCGACTGCACCTAGCAAAAGTGCACATACCGACAGGTCAACGAACTTCTTTACCATATCACTTATCCTCCCCCCATGTCAGCGGGAACAACTGTAAATTCAATCTGTAAACCCTTTCAGTACGTCGACTGTTCAGGGCGATTTGTGCAATTTTCTTTCGGCAAGTATCCAGCTCTTGCAAAATCAGATTATAATCTTCGGCAGAAATTCCCATCGTGAGGCCCGTAAAGTTCCTCTCCGACGAAGAAAATCGACTGACCGCTTCACTTGCAAAAATAGCCATTTCACGGTGCATATTACGTAACGCGACAGATACGGCAGTCGTTGATCCTTTCAGATGCTTATCGGCTTGCACGTAGTTATCACCGTTCTTTTTCAAGAGCCCCGTCTTGACCATAAAATCAAGCGAATCGCGGACATTCCCGGCAGCAACACCTTGGCAACAACGCTTAGCGATATCACCGGGAGTCGCCCCAGGCATCACCGGCGCAAGTTCCCTCACCACCGGATTGACCCAAGATTCAAAATAACGGAACGCATCGCCATCAATGATTTTGACCTTGTTGTTCGAAGCCAATTCCAGCATGACTTCGTATGCAAGTTTGCGTTCCTGATCGGTTTTGGCATGGCAATAGGTCACCATCGCTTTAAAATACTCAAGCTCAAAGCCAGCCAGATTCATTGCCTCCCCGACCTTTTCGGCCCCTTGGGGCGAAAGGCGAGTTTTACATTCACACACCAGTTTTAGATAAGTCGGAGACGTAAATCCCGAAGCACGTGCATATTCGCGCCACGAGAACGACGAAACTCTCTTTTTTTCGTCGTAATAGTCTTTCATGTAGATACGATAATCTTCGTATTCCGTTACCGGCTTCATGGCCGTAAATATATATCTTTTTGTGACATAAATCAATAGTTCATGATACTTCAACGCTATTTAAACGCGAAAAAACGGCTTTTTTTGTAAATTTTACAAAACACCGCATTTTTCATGATACTAATTTTTAACTGTTACTTGCCGAGCAAACCCTTAGAAGAAAATCAAAACGACTTGTCCAAAAAAAATGCGGACAAGCATTCGCTCATCCGCATTTAGGTCATCATTTTGGGATTCAGTTAAAAAAATTTCAATTTTTCTTGTGCCCGATTCGCGCCTTGTAATAGTCGATATTACTCACGTAACTTTCTTGAGCCTTGCATCCAGGATTGGAAAGCTCATGATACCTGCCCAAGCCCAAGATGTTGAAACCCACCTGAGTAGAATCATCACCACGCCAAAGGAACCGGACAGAAACAACGTTAGTCGGATCAAAGGTACGGTTCGACGATGATGTAAACTCGTCCCATTTCACGCACTTTGTCGTCACATCAATGCTTCGCGGCAACGGCGCCT
>CAMZFJ010000205.1 GCA_947306025.1 uncultured Fibrobacter sp. | reverse complement strand
AATGGCGCGTCGGTTCCGCTTGCCTCGATGATGGTTGCGAACCGCTTCTTGAAAAGCCCGCAGAACATTCTGGTGATTGCGAAGGATTACCGCAGTGCCGAAGTTTGGGTTGAAAATCTCGAAAGCATGGTGGGCGAGGAGTTTGTTCGCTTTTTCCCGTCGCTCGGCTTGAAACCTTACGAAATCAAGGTACCGTTCGAGGGCGTGCTCGAAGAACGCCTCAAGTTTTTCCGTGATATTTCTCGTGCGGATAAGCCGTTTGTTGTGGTGTGTCCGCTCGATTCGTTCTTGATGAAGCTGCCTGAACCGGGCGAAATCATGCGTCAGGTGCGTTCGCTCAAGGTGGGCGATCAGCTGGAACCTTCGTCGCTTCGCCCGTGGTTCCTCGATCACGGTTTTACGGAACAGCCGATGGTGAGCGGGGTAGGCGAGTTTTCGATTCGCGGGTGCATTGTTGACGTGAACTGCCTTTTGTACCCGCACCCGATTCGTATTGAATTTTACGGCGACGAAATCGAGTCCATTCGTGCGTTCGATATTTTCTCGCAGCGTTCGTTGGAACAGCTGACGCATATTGAATTTTTCCCGATGGGCGAGTTTACGGTTCCCGAAACGGTGCTGGTTGGGGAAGATGGTCCTGCGGAATCGCTTTGGTGGCGTCGTCCGCATCACCAGCGTTTGGTGGCTAGCCTTTTAGATTACATGCCGCGTGCGTCGCTTGTGTTCGAAGAACTTTCGTTGCTTTCGGAAACGGCATCGAAGATGTACGGCGCATTCCGCGGTGCTTATGACGAAGCCCGTGTGACGGATCCGGGAATGGCTCCGCCGAACGAACTGTGGTTCAAGATTGGTGAACTCTCTCGCTTGTTTGTGGGCAGGGCTTCGTTAGATGTGACTCGCGTGAAGGTCGATGATGGCAACTGGCATGAGATGCACATGCGTGCGCAGGACTTTACGTCGAACGGAACAGACGCAGTCGCAAAAGAAATTGAAGAATTTTATGACAGGGGCGGTCGCGTTTACGTGATGGCACAGACGCCTGGCGGTGTGAACCGCTTGCGTGAAATTTTTGACGGCTTGCCTGTCGAAGATTACTTTATCGGAAACTTGTCGGAAGGGTTTTGGCTCGAAGACGATAATGTTGCGTTCCTGACCGAAACGAGAATTCTGAACCGTCATGCGAACAAGGCTCGCAAGCACAAGATTGCGGGGTCTGTCACGAATGCGTTGATGGTTGAATCGCTCAATCGCGGTGACCTTGTGGCGCACGAAGATCACGGCATTGGTCGCTATTTGGGACTTGTCCGTGTAGAAGTCAACGGCGGTATGGTGGACTGCGCCTTGCTTGAATACGAGGGCGGCGACCGCTTAAAGTTCCCTGTATCGGACTTGCAAAAGATCGAACGCCTTGACCGCTCGGACGATGTGGAAACAAAGCTCGATCGTCTCGGCAGCAAGACTTGGGAAAATATCAAGAAGCGCGTCAAGGAAAAGGTCATCAAGATTGCGCGCGACCTCGTGGAGCTTTACGCCAAGCGCGAACTTGTCGAAGGTTTCGGTTTCCCGCCCGACGGCAGCATGCAAAAGGAATTCGAAGAATCGTTCGAATACGATCCGACGCCAGACCAGCTCCGTGCTACGGCCGATATCAAGCGCGACATGGAAAGCCGTCGCCCGATGGACCGCCTCATTTGCGGTGACGTGGGCTTTGGAAAGACCGAAGTCGCGATGCGTGCGGCATTCAAGTGCGTGGCCTCGAACAAGCAGGTTGCCATTCTCGTGCCGACCACGATTCTTGCCGCACAGCATTACGAAAACTTCTGCGAACGCTTTGCCGCTTATCCGGTCAATATCGCCTTGATGAACCGCTACAAGAGCGCCAAAGAGAAGAAAGAAATCTTCAAGCAGGTTGCCGACGGTTCTGTGAACATTGTCATTGGAACGCATGCGCTATTGTCGAACAAGAGCGAGTTCAAGGACTTGGGACTTTTGATTATCGATGAAGAGCAAAAGTTCGGCGTGAAGCAAAAGGAAAAGCTCCGCCAGCTCCGCCTTGCTGTTGATACGCTCAGCATGAGTGCCACGCCGATCCCGCGTTCGCTGCACTTGAGCATGACGGGCGTTCGCGACATTTCGCTCATCAATACGCCGCCGATTAACCGCTTGCCGGTCGAAACAAAGCTGATGCAGCGCGATGACGAAGTCTTGAAGAATGCGATTCTTGATGAACTCGCTCGTGGCGGTCAGGTGTTTGTCGTGAATGACCGCGTGCAGACGATTACAAAGCTTGCCGAAGAAATTGAGGCTATGGCTCCCGAAGCGAAAGTCGCCGTGGCGCATGGGCAAATGGAAGACCATGAGCTCGAACGCGTGATGGACGCCTTCCTTTCGCGCAAGTTCGATATTCTCGTGAGCACGAGCATTATCGAATCGGGCTTGGACGTGCCGAACGCGAACACGATTATCATCATGAACGCGCACCACTTTGGCATTAGCCAGCTTTACCAGATGCGCGGCCGCGTGGGCCGTAGCAGCGTGCTTGCAAAGGCGTTGCTCGTGATTCCGCAGCGTGGCGAAATCTCGCAGGAATCGATGCGCCGCCTCAAGGCTTTGGAACAGTTTACCGACCTCGGCAGCGGCTACCAGCTTGCCATGCGCGACCTTGAAATCCGCGGGGCGGGTAACTTGCTCGGCCAGGAACAGCACGGCTTTATTGCCGAAGTCGGCTTTGAAACATATGTGCGCTTGGTGCGTGAAGCGGTCGAAATGTTGCGTGGCGGCGCTCTCGAAAAGCCGATACAACCGCGTGTGGAAATCGGCGTGGACGCTTACCTGCCCGAAGATTACGTGGAAGATGGCCTCACGAGAATCTCGCTGTACCAGCGAATCGCTCGAATCACATCGCAGGCCGATGTGCAGAATATCGAAAACGAACTGCAAGACCGTTTTGGCCCAGTCCCGACGCCGGCGAAAATGCTTTTGCTCGTGACCGAACTTGGGCTGTTGGCGGGGCGTTTGCGCATCCAGGGGCTTGCACTCCGCAAGGGTGTTATCGTCGCGACGTTTGCCGAAACGCCGTCGCCGGACCCGCGTGTGCTTGGCGAAATCAGCGCTCTTTGCACTTGCGGCATGCGTTACTTGGGAATGTCTCCGCTGCAGGCCGTGTTCGAAGTCGGCCGCGGAACGCCTGTCGAAATGGCAAAAAAGACGCTCGAAGTGTTCCGAGCATTTGCGAATATTCAAGTGCAGGCGGCAACCATCAGGTCAGCCGATCCGTTGCTCACGGCACTTGGCGTAGGCAGCACGAACTGATTCTAGACGGTTTTCGAGAGATTCAACGAGTTCATCGGGATCCAAAAAAGATTCGTCGGCATCGGTCTCGAAGAACACTCGTTCTTGCGGTATATGCGGAATGGCTGCCGCCGTCGATTTTTTGCGGAAACTGTCTTCGTGTAGCGAAAAGAGCGCTCCGAAAGGGAGTGCTTTTTTCACGAAATTTCTATCGCCGCCAAATCTGTGGAATATCGGTCTCGGTGCTTCTTGAAGCCGCGACAACACGTGTAAATGTCCCTCATCAAGAGTTTGTGAAACATCCTGTACAAATCCGGCTTCCGTCAAAAGATTTAGCAATCGCATGTAATCTCCGACGCAATGGATTTGCAAGTCTCGCTTGAGTTCCACGGCTAGCTTTGCCTGTTCTAAGAAAACGCGGTCTTGAGTCCCATCTTCGTACCCCGGATACCTCTTGTCGATACCGGCTTCGCCGACCATAGCTTGTTTGTCATCTTGCAAAAAGTCGCGCAATTTCGCAAACATTTCGTCGTTTGCTTGCCACGCAATCATCGGGTGGATGCCGTAAGCCGACTTAAATGGCTTAACTTCTGTCGAAAATTCTTTTTTTAGCTGAGCGACCTCGTCCCATTCCCAAGGTTCGCATGCGACTGCGATAAAGTCATAGTTTTCATAACAAAGCTGCTGCGTCAGCTGCTTTGGGTGGGGTAATCGTGCCAAATGAATATGAAAGTCGAACATAATATCCCCCTGCATTTATAAAATACAAAGAAATAAGCGAATTTCAAAATTATTTGCTTGTTTTTTGGGTCAAAAAAGCCTAGTTTAAGTCTGTTGGTGCGCCAACCCAAGTTTTTTGAACACATCATTAAAGGAGTCGCTATGCGCGATTTACTAGAAAAAGCTCTGAATAAAGGTTTGACTGTCTGTTTTACATCCGAAAACGGCTTTGATGTAATTCGAATTTCATCCGGTAACGAAGTTGTTGCCAGCTGCAGTCTGGGTTCGACGAGTTTCCGTGCTTCAGTCGAAGAATCACTCCAGGCGCTTTTGCTTGACTTGGAACGCAAAGGATTTTAGCGGCTGCGCCGCAGTTATCAGTCGGCAGTAGACAGTAGGCTGTAATTGCAAAAAAATCCTGCGAGTTCATCGCAGGATTTTTTTGTATAGTCAATTTTTTTTTGACTTCTGTGAGCCATAAGCGCCCCGTCTTAACGGGGCGTGATGGCGAGAGCAAGGCGAAGACGTCGGTTCTATTTTGCGATAGAGCCGAGCGGTCTCCTTAGTTTATACGGCCAATCAAGTTGCCGGAGAGCATGAAGTCTTTAGATGCTCCATAGCTGTGGAAGCCAGCGGAGAGCGAGAAACGGTCCGTAAGAGCCTTTTCGAGATAAAGAGCTCCGAGAACATCCTTGACATGCTTCGTCTTGCTACCAATAAAGTCGCTGTGGTTATGACGATTGTAAACGTATTCTGCTTCGAGAATCACGCGATCGACTGTCTTG
>CAMZFJ010000204.1 GCA_947306025.1 uncultured Fibrobacter sp. | reverse complement strand
AAATGTTCATATGACAATCTCTAGTAACTCTTAACTACTAACTAGTAACTATTAACTAGTAACTAAAATCTACTAACCACTGTTTTCTTCCTACTAAATAAATCACATGCGTTTGACAATTCCTCTCTTGCTTCTTCCTGTTGCGGTCAATTTTATTGGCTGCGCAACTCATGTGTCTTCGCAGCAGACGATGGCCGATGACCGCAATCTCGTTTACGAGGATACGTATAAGGCTTATCGTGAAGCCGAAGAAAAATATTTGAACTTGCTGTTCAATATCGAACGCATGCCCGAAGAAGAAGAACTTTGGGTGCTCAAGCGCGAACGCATGCTAGAATTGATGCAACTTAAGGAATTGATGTTGAACGCTCGTGTTGAACTTGATGGCGCGATTCAAGAATGGGAACGTCATTTGCTCGATGTTCAGGCCGAAGTCAAGTCGCGAGAAATCAAAAAGCTCAACCCGAATTTCAAAGGGCGGGACGCCGAACGCACAAGCCCCGGCCAACTCCTCCCCGGCGAAAAGAACACCAAGAGCTTTAACTACTAAAAACGGCGGCCTCAAAGCCGCCATTTTGCTATTGCCATGTATTTATGAACCCCATTCCGATAGAGAATTTTATTCTCGTCGGGCGGAGTACCTTGGGCAAGAACGTCAAGTGGATTGGATCCAACTTCCAGCCTCCGTGCAAATCGCCATCTTCGCCAATGCGGTCAAGCCCGCGGGCAAATGTGAGCGAAATGTCAAACGGAATACTTCCCCAAATCTTGTTGCTCATGCGGAAACTTAAGCCCACAGAACGGTCCCAGAATCCATGCTTGGTAAACTTGTCCGTGAAGAAATCTCCGTTCCATGCGGCACCGATTTGCGTGAACAAGTCAACGTAAAGACTGCGTGTTGTGAATATCCAAAGATTGTACCTCCAGTCATCGTAAATGGGGTAGAGGTAATGGAGCTCTGCCATTGCCGTTTTTGTGCCGGAGAGCGTGTAGTCTTCGGTACTGCGCAAGTAGGGGTAACCATCGAGGAATACCGGCGTATAGAAGTACGAATCCAACGTATCGCTTACATCGTCAGTGCCCCAGTGGAGAATGCTTGAAATTTTTCCGCCAGCGGCAAGACGTGCGCCCAAGAGCGGAGTCTGGATGCTTCCGTATAAGTTAAGTCCAAATTGATGGAGCGTGAAGTTTCTGTAATGGGTCTTGATTTGACCATTTTCAGTAATATAGAGTGTTCCTGGGCGGTTGAGGTCGGTGTTGGAGTACTGGTAATAAACGAGTGCCCCGTTCCCTTGTCCGGAAATTCCCGATCCGCCTTCGCCTTCGTGGTCTCCATAGAGCCCGAATCCGATGGTGGCGCTAAAGCGTTTGTTGTACGTCCATTCGGTCGTGTCGTCGTAAAAGTTTACATTGGCCCAATCGTAACTGATGGCGGTTTGTAAAGTATCAATGCTCTTGAAAATGCTATAGCCTGCGGTTCCTGTAATGGCCTGTGTTGCAAAGGCGTATCGGCTTATACCGATGCTATCGCCGTGGTGTTCTCTGACGTTTTCATGTCGCATCGTATCTTGGCTTGTGTAATTAGCGTAACTGTACGAAAGTCCAAGATCGATAGGCGTGCTGCGGTTGTCCCATGAAATAAAGAATTCCTTTTCTTGTCTGGGGTTGAGACCGCTTCCGTTGAAATAGTCTATTCCCTTTCCGAGTTCGAGTAACAATCCTAATTGCACGGTATTCTTCTTGAGCGCATCGCTGATAACGACTGCAAGCCCGAGTTTTGCTTTGACTTCGCCATCGCCAAATACTGTTAATGACGGTGCGTTTTCGCTAAAGCTCAAGATGGGCACGAATAATGGAATGTTGGGAATAGGCTTGTAATTGCGTTCGGCGCCTGCAAATTCACGATCGATGAGTTCAAGATTTTTGTGAATTTTTTGCGGGAGCGTTCCGTGCAGGATGATTTCGCGTTGCGTGGTGTCTATGACGGCAACCTTGATTGTGTCGCGGTGTTCCACTTGTTTCACGTCTTTGAGCAGAACGATTTTAGGAACGGTGCAACTTGCGGAATCCGTGGCATTTGTACTTGCTTGTGCGGCATTTGTTTTTGCATTAGTTGTGTCTGCGATGTTTGCTGTATCGGAGCATGCCACCTGAATGGTGTCTGCAATTTGCAAAACGCTATCGCGAGTCGAAACAACAATACTGTCGCGGTAAACAGGTTCCGCTTCTTTCTTGTAAGGCAACTTGTAAAGAGAGAAACCGTCTTTGTCGTACTGCGTATAGAAAATGGTATCGCCAGCAAGTGTCGGCGTGAATGCGCCACCAACGACGTTCGTCAAAGCGCGTTCCTTGCCTGTGTTCAAATCTTTTTCGATGAGGTTGAAAATATTGTTTCTGTTGCTTGCGAAAATGATCTTGTCGTTATCGAGCCAGTCCACATCGCGTTCGTCGTAGCCGGTGGTGATCACGACTTTGAAGTTTGCGCCGTTCGAGTCGATGACTGCAATACCGCGCTGTACATCGTCAAAGAAGCTGAATGCAATGCGTTTTCCGTCTGGGCTGAATTTGGGATTGTAAATGTTGTAGTAGAGGAGCGAAGAATCGGGCTTGAAAATATCAATGGGCTCTTCGGAGGTGATGCTTTTCAAGTCGCTCTTGAACGGAACCTTGCTCAATACGAATCTCGTGCTGAACGGCTCGCGGCGAACAAATACAATTTCTGTGCCCTGCTTGTTGAATGACGGATAGACGGCATCTACAAGGTAGGTGAGCGTTGCTTGATTCTTGTTTGTGTCGCTTAACGTGATGTCAAAGTGCGCGTGGCCATCCTTGTCGCGGTTCTGGTAGCTGATGTAGGCGAGAATCGGACCGTGAGTGCTGTCGTCGTAAACGTCGATGCCCTTGTCGAACCACGGCTTTTTCGCCCTAAATCCTGATTTTGCGAATTTGGAAATGTCAATAAGGCTGCTGTCGGCGCCTTCGATTTCAATATCGCCGATATCGACTTTCGCGGAATCATTTTTGGATTGGTTTACTTCGGCAGGCTTATCCGGTTGGTGAGCTTGTCGAACCACGTCTTTCGTCTTTAACGTGTCCTCCAGCGGTATCTTAAATACGCTTCCGTCAAACCATGGCCCGCCAAAGTTCGAAACGCCATAAAGGTTCTTGCCGCTTACAACGGGGAAGTCATTCCAGAATGCATCCTTGGTGATTTTTACACCTTCGACCAATGTGCCGAGAGAATCTTTTTGCGCTTGGTAGTATTCTGTGATTTCCTTTTTCCAGGCGTTGTACAAATCCTTTTCGCTGATGCCGAGAACTTTTTTGATGGCTCCGTTCAGCGTGGCGCGGTAGGGGCGCCCGAGTTCTTTCCAAATGTTCGGGATGGCTTCGTCGCCGTAATGCTTTACAATGTAGAGCACGAGTGAAAAACCTTGTGTGTAAGGCCCGAGTTCGGCAAGGAGCGAGTTATCCGAAAATTCGTGCATGTAGGGGAGCGTCATGAGGCTATCGTTGAGCGCTGCCGTGCGGAGGAGCATATCGCGGTGCGTGTCCCAGGAGTCAAAACCCATACGTGATGATTCGTATTGCGCAGTTCCTTCAGCAAACCAAAGCGGCTGCAAAGTGAACGGTATCATGGAGAGAAAGTCGGTTCGGGTACGTTCGTTGTAATAGTCCGTAAATCCGAATTGGACACCGTAAAGGTTCGGGAATGTTTTACTTCCACTTTCGATACTCACGAGATGGCTGAATTCGTGAGTGATAACATCAGAGATCCAGCCGTGGCTGCTGCGGATTTTAAAATCCCAGTTGGTGAGCCAAAGATTCACTGCATTTTCGCTAGGGATGGCGCTTCCGTTGCTGTAAAGAGCGTTGTTCAACACGGCGCTCACGCGACCGGGAAGAGGCTTGTGGTAACGGCTAGTGACAGAATCGTAAACGGCTTCGGCGTAGGCGGAAACTTTCGCGGCGTGCGTGGAATATTCCATCGGGTAAATAAACTGGAAATGCTCCGTACCTGCGGTTTTCCATTTAATATCGCTTTGGTTGCCGTAAAATCCGGCAGCGTTTGCCGCCCCTGCTAAAAACAACGTGGAACAGACTGCAAAAATGCTTTTAATCTTAAACTTCATAATCGTAATTTAGAAAATCGCGAACAAATAAAAAACCGCACGAATGTACATGCGGCTTATCTGGAGGAGATGAGGATTCTTATTGTTGTACTTCAAAAATATGAAATATCCCTGTCGCAGAGTTCTTGTTAAAGTGGAAATCTAGTTGACTACTGTATCGACCGTATTTGATTTGCTGAAAACCTCATATCTCAGAGGCGCTTGCCGCCGACCTCAAAGCCTGCTTTAGCGGGCGACCTCATACCATAGAAAAAAGCCACGCATTTCTGCGCAGCTTTTTGGGATTCTAAGGAGAAAAATTTATTTTCCGACGCCGAGAGCCTTATCCAAGCCTTCGATCAACTTGCCGTTTTCGATCACGGAGAAGTTGCCTGTGTAGCCCCAGTGAGTCCAAGGAATCTGGAGCGTATCGCAGATTTCGCGCATAGCCGTGAGGTAGTTGATGCGGGATTCTGCGGTAGAACGGAGGTTCAAAGCGCCGAATTCGTTAATGATAACCGGAACGTTGTTCTTGGCTGCCCATTTCTTGGCGTTGAGAATTTCGACCATGATGGCTTCCTTGCTGCCAGTCTTGTAGTAGTCCTTGATTGCGTTCTTGACGTAAGATTTTGTGCTCTTGTTGACACCGAAGTCACCCGACACCGTGGACCACTTAGCCTTATCGTAGGGGA
>CAMZFJ010000203.1 GCA_947306025.1 uncultured Fibrobacter sp. | reverse complement strand
AGATCATGTAACATCGCTTGAATTTTATTATGGCGGGTTAGGAGCATTTTCGTACACCGCTGCAAATGATTTCATCGACAGTCTCCATAATGACGACAATCGCACCATGGTCTATTGGAAAAACGGTGAAATTCTTCCATTCGAGCCATCAGCAAACGATTATTCCGAAGATTTAAAATCGGTTATTCCCATCAATAAAATGTTTCCATTTTTCGATGGCGAAGCCGAGGCCATAACGTGCAAACTGAATATAGATGAAGCACGATTCCACATGTGCCTCAGCGGAAAGCGCATGATTGAAATAATGAACTCCGCAAGGCATCAATACAAACAGAATCCTGACGAGACAATTAAAAAACTTTGCACCGCAAGCAAACTCGATACGTTCGGAATCAAAGAGAACACATTCTATTTGTGCATTATGGAAGGCGTCAAAGATAACGCCCCCGCAAAATTCAAGATGACCGTTTCTGGGCTCGGTCCCTCGCCATTGACAGGCGTTAGCGCTGGGGCAGCAACACTTTGCCTTACTAAAGATGCAAAAAATTGCAAAACAATATTGCTTGGCGAAAGCGATTTAGCAACACCCATCATCGATTCACTCATAGCAAACGAACCTGATTTTTCTTGCGAAATCAAGGATATGAACGCAATAGAAATCGAGGGAGAAATTTAAAAATGAAAAAAAGAGTTATTGTCTGCGGAAGTACTTTTGGGCAATTTTATATCAATGCATTGCAGCAACTTTTAAGCGATGAATTTGAGCTCGTCGGACTTTATGGAAAAGGCAGTGAACGTTCCAAAAAATGTGCCGAAACATACGGCATTCCACTTTTCACTGAGCTTGAACAAATTCCACAAGTAGATTTTGCATGCGTTGTAATCAGTTCTGGAACTGTCGGCGGTATCGGCACAGAACTCGCTTGCAAGTTCATGGAAAATAAAATTCATGTACTCCAGGAACAGCCCATCCATCCGCGAGATCTTACAGAAACCTACCGCGTTGCAAAAAAGAATGGCGTTTACTTCAAGACTTGCGACCTTTACCCCAAACTCACCGAAGTGGCGCGTTTTATCCGCGTTGCAAAGGAATTGAATAAACACGAGAAACCGCTTTACATCAAGGCCGCCTTCGGCCCGCAAGTTTCATTTCCGGCGATAGACATTCTTTCGCAAATTCTCCCTTCCATTTACAATCTGAGCGTAGAACACATTACGGAATGTGTTGGCCCGTTCGATATTCTTACAGGAAAACTTGGCGACACGCCCATCACCATCGAATACAACAATCAGGTAAATACGGATGACCGCGACAACCACGCGCATCTCTTGCATAATTTCGCCATCGTTTACGAAACAGGTCGTTTGATTCTCGAAGATACATTCGGCCCCGTACTTTGGAAGCCGCGTATGTACGTTCCCAAGTACTTGTACAATCCCGAAAAGCGCAACGAAATCCCGCCTTACTTGAAGGAATTGACCATGGAAACTTTGGGCAATTACAAGGCAAAAGATTTTGTGCACGTTTTATTCGACGATTGGAAACAGGGAATTGCAGACAACATTGTTGAATTTTCAAAAATGATTGATCAAAAAGTAAAACTCGCTCCTTATGCGCAACGTGAACTTCTGTGTTCACAAAAATGGTCCGAAATCACCAACATTTTCGGCTTTGCAAAGCTGATTCACCCCGAAGGCAACAGCGAATACATCCCGTCGGCAGAAATCCATAAATATAGCGAAGAGGTTTAAAATACAATGGACAAGAACATGAAAGAATTAGTCAATCGTTTCGAAAATAAAGGAATCCATCTTTGGGTTGATGGTGGAAAAATAAAGTATAAAGCATCAAAGGAACTGATGACACCCGAAGTTCTTGCGGAACTCAAAGCAAGTAAAAATGCATTGATTGATTATCTGAGTTCAACACAAGACAAAAGTTCCGTCGCAATCGTCATCGACCGCACCAACCGTTTTGAGCCATTCCCACTGACAGACGTACAATCCGCTTATTTGCTCGGTCGCAGCAAGACATTCGAATACGGCGGAGTCGCTTGCCATGTGTATTTAGAAATCCGTTACGCGGAACTCGAAACATCTAAAGTCCGCAACATTTGGAATGCCATCACACGCAAATACGACATGCTTCACGCATTGATTAACGAAGCCGGGTATCAGCAAGTGATGAAGGATGTTCCAGAGCTTGACATTCCGGAATGGGATTTGGTAAAGAACCCCGAAAAAGCAAACGATTTTGAAAAATTCCGCAAAGAAATGGGCAACCGCGCCTACACTGTCGGGAAATGGCCTATGTTCGGCCTTGCCGTAAGCCGCAATAACGAAAGCGCCATTCTTCATTTTTCGATTGAATTTTTGCTCGCCGACTGGACAAGCATTTGGAAACTCGTTGCAGAATTCGAAGCGGCCTATTTTGACGGGATCGCCGTCACGGGTGAAGAAGAACTTTCTTTCCGAGATTACTTGATTGCAGAAAAGAAACTCAAGGCAACACCGCAATACGAAAAAGAAAAGAAGTATTGGATGGAGCGCATTGCAAATCTTCCCGATGCGCCTGAATTGCCAAAGCTCCCTGCATCAGAAGCGAAGGATTCTTTTGGTCGAAAATTTTTGAGAATTCCAATCGAATCATGGAATCGCATAAAGGAGCGCGCAAAGCAATACGGATTGACGCCAACCGTTCCGATCCTTTCGTGCTATGCCGATGTGCTTGCTAAATGGAGTCGCAATAAACGATTCTGCATCAACATGACCGTTTTGAACAGACTCCCGCTCCATGAAAAAGTCATGGACATCGTAGGCGATTTTACATCGCTCAGTTTACTCGAAACCGATTGTTCTTCAAAAGAAAATTTCCTTGCTCGCAGTCGGAAAATTAACGGTCAACTTTTTGCAGACTTGGATAATCGCCTTTTCAGTGGCGTCGAAGTCATGCGTGAAATCTCTAGACAAAGTAAAAAAACAGGGCTTTCGATGCCAATCGTTTACACCAGTGCGATTGGCCTTGCCGATTCGGGGGCACCATTACGCGGAGACTTTGTCGGAGGAATTTCCCAGACACCGCAAACATTTATCGACTGTCAAGTGATGGATGGAACGTTCGGATTGCAAGTCAACTGGGACTATCGCGAAGGCGTATTCCCAGAAGGTGTTTTGGATTCCATGTTCGAAGCTTTCGAAAAACGCTTGCTCACGCTCGCTGAAGAAAATACCAATTGGGAAGATGTTGCAGAAATCGCCCTCCCCAACCGCGACGCCGCAGAACGCAAGGCTGCGAATGACACGCGAAAAGATTGGAACGTGCGAATGTTGCAAGACGACTTTATCGAAAGTGTCAAGCGCACGCCGAAAAAAATTGCCATTGACGATGGCAAAGTCAAATTCACATTCGAAGAACTTGACGCACGCGCTAAAGTCCTTGCCGACCAGCTCATCACCTGCGGCGTAAAGGCTCAGGATTGCGTCCCGGTCTTGATGGAAAAATCTTCATGGCAAGTTGTAGCCGTATTCGGCATCCTGTATGCAGGCGCAATTTACGTTCCAATCGCAGCGAACAAAGCAAAAGGCCGTGCCGAAAAAATCGTCAAGAAGACAGGTGCGAAAGTCGCCATTGGAATTTCTTCTGACGAAGCAATTCTCGAAGGCGAGCTCGCGACAATCAACGTTGATACTCTTACGGCCAACGATTTTGCAGTCGATTGTTCAAGATTTCCCAAGCGCACTCCCGACGACATCGCCTACATCATCTACACCAGCGGAAGTACGGGCGAACCCAAGGGCGTCGTGATTACGCATAAAGGTGCAATGAACACCATTGCCGATATGAATGACCGTTTTGGCGTTACCGCAGACGACGCCGTTCTTGGCCTTTCGCAGTTAAACTTCGACCTTTCCGTGTACGATCTCTTTGGCGTTCTCGGCTATGGCGGCACGCTTATTTACCCGACCACCGAAGATTACATGAACCCTGAAGTTTGGGAAGCTCTCATTCACAAGCACCACATTACCGTGTGGAACACAGTGCCTGCGTTGATGAAGATGCTTTTGAACTTTGTCGAAAGCAAGAATGCCGCAGAACCGCTCCCGCTCCGCGAAGTATTCCTCTCCGGCGACTGGATTCCTGTCGATATGCCCGAAAGAATCCGCAAAGCCGCTCCCGGCGTTGACGTGATTTGCCTTGGCGGTGCAACAGAAGCCTCCATTTGGTCGAACTACCACCGTTACGATCCGAATGATGGTCTCAAAATTTTGCCGTACGGTCGCCCGCTTGCAAATCAGACAATGCACATTCTCGATGAGAATTTACAACCCTGCCCGACAATGGTCGCAGGGCAAATTGCGCTCGGTGGCGACGGCGTTGCACTCGGCTATTATCTTGATGCAGAACGCACAGCAGCTCAATTCGTAACACTACCGCAAACAGGCGAACATGTTTACTTAACAGGCGACATGGGCCGTTATTTACCGGGCGGTGAAATCGAATTTCTTGGCCGCGAAGACACACAAGTTAAAATTCGTGGGCATCGCATTGAACTTGGTGAAATTGAAAACGTATTGAAAGACTTTCCCGCCATCAAGGAAGCCGTTGCCGTCGTAAGCGAAGACAAGCGCGAAATCTATTCCGCTATTGTCGCCGAAAATGCTACACCTGACACTATTAACGCAGAAAAGCAAAAGTTTGTCGAACGCGAAAATGCTGTCGAAAAATTCATGCAAGAAAGCATTGGCGAAATAAACGTCAATGAAGTCAACGCAGGCTATAAAGCCGAAGAGAAAGCAAGTACTTAC
>CAMZFJ010000202.1 GCA_947306025.1 uncultured Fibrobacter sp. | reverse complement strand
TTCAGCCGTCCAAAAATGGCTAAAGTAATTATTGCTGATACCCGTATTGCTTTTTACCGGAGTCGCTTCAAATCCAAGGTTATCGGTCGGAGTCACACTGCACTTTTCCCAGCCCTTACGAGACATCAAAACACTCGACGGATCGCCACAGCCCAAGCTTGCCGCGGTTTGCGTCAATATTTCAAAATCCTTTTTCTTGGGAACGCGCCAGCCTCTTACAGCGCAGTACTTATTAACGGCATTCCATTCATAAATGCCATCTCCAGTATAGCCCACGCACTTGTATTTTAGCGGTTCCTTCATCCAAACTTGATTGCCGATTCTCACAGTCTTATAGACCTGACCATCACGCGGATCGACAAATTGCGATTCGAAAAGATTCGGGGAAAGTGCAAATCTTTTTTGCCAAATGTACTCTTGCAAAATATCAAGTATCTGGGCGCAAGGTTCAAAAGACAAACCTAAATCAACGCAAAGACGTTTTTGGCAAGCCTCCAAAACTTCCTGCTGTTCGCCATCCGAAAAACTCTTGACTTCATACATGCTCGACGGGATTTGCTTGAGCACGAGCAAGAACAAACGGTCCTTGGCATCGGCAAATTCGGGAGCGTTCAGGCTCCGCAATTCATTTTCCAAAGTCGATTCATCGGCAAAAATGGAATCCCCGACTTTTTGCACAAGAGCATCACACAAAGTCTTGACATCTTTTTGCGCCACCTTGACCGGAGGGCGAACCAATTTTGCACCGCAGAACGGGCAATTTTCCATTTTATCGATTAAAGCATCAAAGTCCTTTAGATTCTTATGACACTCTTTACAGAACATAGCGTTTTCCCCGAAAAAGATTCTCGAATTTTCAACATTGCAAAGATAATATTAAAAAACGAGAAAGAACGGGATGTAAAACTTATGCAAAAAACAATCGCAAGGCGGAGTTACTTGGCACCAAAGCAACACGCGAAATGATCCGCTTCGGCAATTTTCGGCGGGAGTTCGGCGGAAAGGCATTTTTCGCGAACATCGGCGAAAGCCTGGGCGCATTTGCTGCAACGGTCCGCAAAACGGCAACCCTTCGCAAAGTCCTTCGGATGTGGCACGGAACCCGGAATAGACACGAGCGTGCGCAAGTCGCTATGGCTTTCGGGAATCGCAGCAAGGAGACCTTGCGTGTAAGGGTGCATCGGGTGGTTGATGACCTCGCGAACAGGACCTTCTTCAACAATGCGACCGGCATACATCACAGCCACGCGGTGCGCGTACTGCGAAACAATTCCCATGTTGTGCGTAATGAGGAGAACTGCGGTTCCTGTCTTTTCGGCCATTTCCTTGAGCACGGCGAGCACTTGAGCCTGCACGGTCACGTCCAAAGCGGTCGTCGGTTCGTCAGCGATAATCAATTTTGGCTTTGGCAAAAGTGCCATCACGATACAAACGCGCTGGAGCATGCCGCCCGAGAGTTCGTGCGGGTAAGAATTCAGGACGCGATCGGGATCGGTAAAGCCTGCAAGGCGAAGTTGTTCGCGGATGATGGAGAGAGGATCAGCGGAGGACGCGCTAGAAGTCACGCTCTTTGAAACTGCGCTAGAAGCCGCTTTCTTTGAAACTGCGCCGAACTTGAATACTTCAAGCAATTGCTTTTTGATGGTGACAACGGGGTTCAACGCTTGCATCGGTTCCTGGAAAATGCAAGCGATTTCGGAACCTCGAACGCGCTGGAGATCGTTGAGCGGGAGTGTAGCCAAGTCGCGATCATTGAACAGAATCGTGCCGCTCACGATTTTTGCACTCGGCCACGGCAACAGACGCAAGATGCTCATGGCTGTCACGCTCTTTCCACAACCGGACTCGCCCACCAACGCAAAAAATTCGCCGGGGAAAATGTCGAACGAAACGCGGTCCGTCACTTGCAACGGCTGTTTGCCGTCACGCGGGTTACCGTTCTTGTCGAACCCGAACGCCACCGAAACATCTTTTACGCTTAAAACTGCATTGCTCATATCAGACACATTCCATCTTCATTCATGGATCCTATCGGCTACGCCTCCAGGATGACATGTTACTACCGCCTACTTCCTATTACCTCTCACACCTCAAAGCGAAGCGACCTCAAAGGCACTCCGTGCTGACCTCAAACCTCATACATACCTATCTCCCGATTTGGGTCGAGTGACGACTCCGCAATCGACTTAACAACGCTACCAGAACTTCTGAAGTCGATCGCTCCGCGCTTCCACGGCTCGTCAATACGAGCCGTTCCAGCTTGGCATGGACCACTCAGTCGTATTGCTTTAGACATATCTATCCCCCGACTTCGGGTCCATTGCATCTCGCACGCCTTCGCCGACAAACGTCGTAAGGAGGAGCGTTACAAACAACGCAGCAACCGTACTCACGGAAATCCACGGAGCGTAGAGGTTGTTGAGCCCCTGGCTCATGAGTTCGCCCCAGCTCGGCGTCGGCGGCTGGAGTCCAAAGCCCAAGAAGTCGAGCGATGTGAGGCTTCCTATTCCACCAATGAGCGTGAACGGGAAAAGCGTCACCACGGGCGTCATCGCGTTCGGCAAAATTTCCTTGAAGAATATGTGACGATGCCCAAGGCCAAGAACCTTCGCCGACATCACATACGTCATGCTGCGGAGCTTCAGGAATTCAGCGCGCATGTAGTAGCTGAGCGAAAGCCAGTTGAACGCCGCCATAATCAAAATCAAAAGCCAGAAACTGCGGCCATAAATACTGCCGATGAGAATCACCACGTAAAGCATCGGGAGCGATGACCAGATTTCAATCATACGCTGCATGCCAGTGTCCCAGAACTTTCCGAGATAGCCTTGGATACCGCCGATGACAATTCCAAGGAACGTCCCGAGCACGGTCAAAAGCAAGCTAAAGCTAATGCAAATGCGGAACCCGTGAATCAAACGCGAAAGAACATCTCGCCCATTGCTATCCGTTCCGAGCCAGTGCTTTGCGCTCGGCGCAAAGGGAGGGGTTCCCTCCTCGCTCAGATCCGCCTTCAGCGGATCGTGCGGCACTGGCGGCATAATCGTCCACATCTCGGGGCAACCGCCAGCACGCGGGAATCCGTCTCCTTCGTCCTGCTTGCATTCGGCAACATCCGCAAAAAGCTTTGCGTAATCCTGTTCCGTCTTGTATTCGCCACCAAAATCCGCTTCGCTGTAACGTGCAAACGCCGGGAAGAAACTTTTGCCATTGTAGCGCAAGAAGAACGGTTCATCGTTTACCGTCCACGGGCTCGTGAGCGAAAGCAAGTACGATACCACCAAAATCACAAGCGACCAAAAGGCGCGCTTGTTCTTGCGGAAGCGCTTGAGGCGGTTCAAAGTTTCTGTCGAAAGTCGAAGTTTCATTTATTTCTTCTACGGGAGATTCCCGGTCAAGCCGGGAATGACATTCTATAGGCCGGGGTGACAAAAGCGGCGCATTTCTAATGGCATTATTTTTGCAACAATTCCAACAACCATCAAATACTACTTTCTATAAATTCCTTTCTGAACGTTCCGTTGCCAAGGAGAATGTCAATCGGCAACTTCTTGAATTCGTACTCGTACGGCGGCTGCTTCCACGCAAAGTCCTTCGGGTATTCGTTGAAAATGTACTGCAACAGCTTCACAGCCATTTCAAAACTACGGAACTTGTCGCGATCAGTCACGTGAATCTGTGCACCGCCACAAATCTGCCCCGCCCCCTTGTGGAACGTGGGCTGGAAGTAGTTTTCGCGGAAATACACGCCCGGGAGCTTGAGCCCGTTCATGTACTTGCAAAGCTTGACCGCATCAATGAACGGAGCACCAAAAATTTCGAACGGACGCGTCGTGCCACGGCCTTCGCTCACGTTGGTCGCTTCGAACAAACACATTCCCGGATACACGATGGCAGTATCGAGAGTCGGCATGTTCGGGCTCGGCAAAATCCACGGGAGTCCCGTTTCGTCGAACCACATCTTTTTATCGTAGCCATCCATGTGCATCACATAGAGTTCGCACTTCGGGAAGCGTTCCGCCTTGAACTGTTCCGCCAGTTCGCCAATCGTCTTCGCATGTCGCGTGCGAATGCTATGAAGCCCGACAAAACTCGTGTAATCGAGGTCGAGAACCGGACCTTCTTCGTCCACGCAGTTGATCGGGTTCGGGCGATCCACGACAACAACCGAGATTCCCGCCTTTTCGCAAGCCTTCATGCACAAGAACAGCGTCCAGATGAACGTGTAGTAACGCGCCCCAACATCCTGCAAGTCCACAAGCATCACGTCCACATGCGAAAGCATTTCTGCCGTCGGTTCGCGATGTTCGCCGTATAAACTGTAAACAGGAATTCCAAGCTCAGGGTCGGTATAGCCTTCCCATTCAATCATGTTGTCTTGCGTGTGTCCCTTGATGCCATGCTGCGGACCAAACAAAGCCGAAAGCTTAAAGAGCTTGCCGTCGTATTCTTTGAGCAAATCAAGAGTATAACGCAAATCCGCACAAACCGAAGCTGGGTGGAGCACCGCGCCCAAACGCTTTCCGCGAAGATTCGCCGGGAAACTTTTTTCAAAATGGGAAAGAGCTAACGTAACCATGTTTTTAAAGGTAGTAAATAAAAAAAGCGACCCTATCACGAGTCACTTTTTCATTCACAAATTTTAACCCAATTACATTCTAACAACAGAAAAACTATTTTTCTTCATCTCCGCAAGTGCCATCGAACACGCAAGGCGGGCCATAAAGAACCGGCATCTGTTCAATCAATTCGTATTTTTCAAAGAATTTCTTTTCACTCAATTCAGCAGAGGCATTGCTATAAGTTTTATTCCCCTTTTCATCTGTCACTATAGTATAGGATTCACCATCATCAC
>CAMZFJ010000201.1 GCA_947306025.1 uncultured Fibrobacter sp. | reverse complement strand
GGTTGAAGCCCACGACGTAAGACTTCTTATTGCTATTGTCGCCAAGGAGGTAAGAGATGTTCTTTTCGATATCCGCATCGTAGGAATCGTCCTTAGCAAACTTGGAATAGAGGGCGTAAAGGAATGCGCCGCCTGCTGGAGTACGTGTAGAGAACTTGCCTGGACCGCCCGTTTCCTTGTTGAATATGCCCTTACTGTCGACTTGATCCGTGTACATTCCGTCGAGGTAGCCTACCGCACCAGCGAAGTTGCCAAGCGGATTAAGACCGAAGATAAATTCACCGAGGATGTAAGAGAGCGGGCTTGCGTCAGAATAGCTAAAGCGAGAGTAGCCGTTTTTGTCGAAGTCGATCAAGTCCCAGTATTTTATCGCATCGGCTTTGTAAGATTCGTCCTTAGTTGTACGGTAGAGTTCTGTAGCGGCAAGGAACGGACCATCTTCCCAAATGCCATTCCACCAGCTGCTTTCGTAGAATCCTTGGGAGTTTGTGACGCCTTTGTGCTTCTTGGCGTATGCGAATGCGGTCTTTGCAGCCTTCAAATACTTTTCGCGAGCGCTTTCGTCGGGGTCGATACGGGCCATCACGGCAAGCATTGCCGCTGCCATACCTGGCGTGTAAGCGTCGTCTGCGTTTCCTTTGATTTCGCGCGGTTCACCACCGTCGCCTGTTCCGAGCTTGGTCATGGCACCGGCAGTAACCCACTTGTTGTGGTCTTGGTTGCCGTTACCCTTCACGGTTACAAAGTTGTTTTCGTCGATGGCAGCCTTGACCCAGAAATCGGCTTCATAGCGGAGTTCTTCGAGAAGGTCGCGCACATCGTTCGGCTTGCCGCCTTTGCGGGTATAATCCTTGCTTGCCTTGTAGTCGGTGTAGTCGCCGGTATAAAGGTCGTAGAAACCCTTAGTAAATTCGGCAAAGCTGAGTGCCAATACGTAAGAAGAGTAGCCTTGAGTCTGACCGAACATCACGTGGTCACCGCAGTCGAACCAACCGCCGCTGACATCTTTCCCGTTGTATTTTTCGTTTGTAAAGCTGGTGGGATTGTTTGTTCCGTCGAGGACCCAGTTTGGACCCTGACCAGAACGCTGGGCGCCATAAAAACGCGTCGTCATCCAGGCGGCTTCGATGTAATCGTCATCGCTTAGGCCTGCATAGCTATCTGTAAAAGCGAGCCCAAATACTGCAAGTCCTGCTAAAAAAGTCTTTTTTAACATAATCATCCTCAAAGGTATCCCATCCACACCTAGCGACCACAATATAAAATTTTATAGAAAAAATTCACGCAAAATAAAATTCACCTTTGGGAAATGGGGTGAAATTACGTCAATTATGTAATTTTTTTGATGCTTTTGAAAAACATGTTGATAAAAATTGACAATAACTGTATATTCTCCAGTGGTGTGGGGCAACCTTTGTTGTCTAGAAAAGGGATGTTTTATGAAACGAATCGTTTCTGTTTTGGCGTGTGCGGTCTTTTTTACGGTCGCCAATGCTCAGGTTTCTCTTGAAAATGCTTCTGGTGCGCTGGAATCTGCGTACATCGAATGGGCTTCGGACGGTTCCGATAGCTATAACGTCTATTATTCGGGCGTGGGCGCCAGTAATGTCAAGGTCGATGCGCCGCTCGTCCGCAAGTATGGTTCCAAGTACCGCGTCGATGCTGTGGGCCTCAAGGCGGGCGATTATACATTCAAGGTGGTTTCGGTCAAGGGCGGCAAGGAAGGCGCTTCGTCCACATCCAAGTCCATTACGGTGAAGGCTCACGACCGCGCGGGTTTTGCTTTTAGCGACGGGCATGTTCCGGGCGCCTACAAGGCTGATGGTACGCTCAAGAATGGCGCTGTCGTTTTATACGTTACGGAATCGACAAAGAATACGGTCAAGCTTGATGTGGTGACAAACGGCAAGGGCGCTACGACGGAATGCATCGGTTTGCAGAACATTTTGACGGCGCTCAAGAAAGGCTATGAGACTCGTCCGCTCGCGATTCGCTTGATCGGCAACGTAACGGACCCGACCGATACGGATCATGGCGATATCGTAATTGATATGGGTAAAAAAGAGGGAATGGCGGTAACGCTCGAAGGTATTGGCAACGATGCAACGGCGAACGGCTGGGGAATTCGAATCAAGAATGTCCAGGATGTCGAAGTGCGAAACATTGGCATTATGAACGTGGACTCCGACGAAGGCGACAACATCAGCCTCCAGCAAGACTGCAAGTACATCTGGGTGCACAACTGCGATTTTTTCTATGGTCTTGCGGGTAGCGATAAGGACCAGGCTAAGGGCGATGGCGCCTTGGACTGCAAAAAATCAACGTACGTCACGTTCAGCTACAACCATTTCTGGGATAACGGCAAGTCGAATTTGCTAGGCCTTTCTGAAGGCACGACTGACGGGCTCTACATCACGTATCACCATAACTGGTACGACCATTCCGATAGCCGCCACCCGCGTGTGCGTTATTACAGTGCTCACGTTTACAACAACTATTACGATGGCAATGCCAAGTATGGCGCGGGTTCTACGCTTGGTTCTTCCGTTTTCATGGAAGCGAACTATTTCCGCAACTGCAAGTATCCGATGATGACTTCGATGCAGGGGAGCGATGTTTATGCGGGCGGTACCAAGCGCGATGAAAAGAACAACGCTACTTTTAGCAAAGAAGCTGGTGGCGTCATCAAGGCCTATAACAACTTTATGGAAGGCTTTTACACGTTCATTTCGTATGGTGCGAGCAAGTATGTTTTGAAGGGCGCCGAAGTGGCTACGGGTTCCATTGACACGAAGAAAGATTTTGATGCTTATGTTGTTAGCAGTCGCGATGCCCAAGTGCCGCCTAGTGTAAAGTCTTACGAGGGTGAAAATGCCTACAACAACTTTGATACGGACAAGTCTGTGATGTACAGCTACACGGCGGAATCTCCGGAGGTCGCTCGCAAAAACGTGATTGCTTATGCGGGCCGCGTGCAAGGCGGCGATTTCAAGTGGACGTTCGATAATTCTGTAGATGATGCTGCAAGCGATGTAAACCAGAAACTCAAAGACGCTCTTATAGCATACAAAGGAAGCAATGGCGAGGTGATGGAATACCCGAGTTCATCGAGCAAAGTTCCCGGCAGTTCTTCTAGCAACGTCATTCTGAGCTCATCGAGCGAAGAATCCAGTAACAATTCCAGCAGCAGTTCGGAGGGAAGCGTGGGGCTTGCCAAGATGCTTTCTCCTTCGCGCAATCTCTTCTACGATTCTCGTTCGTCTCAGCTTGTCATTGGTTCTTTGAATATCGTTAGCCTGGATATTGTGGGCATTGATGGCCGCCGGGTGGATGTGTCTGGCCTCAAAAAAGTGGACGGTGTTCGTGTGCTTGATATGAGTTCCCTTCGTGCTGGAATTTACATTGTGCGCCTTTCAACATGGCTTGGCTCGCAAACGATGAAGTTTGTGAAAAACTAGAGATGGGTCAAAGGGCTATTTCTGTAAATTTTTATATCCCAAATTGCGTTTTTTGGGCGAAAAACCATGTTTCTAAATAAGTTACATCTATTGCCCCATATAATAGTTATCTTTCGTTCGGGATAAATGGTTGCGGAGATTGGGTGAACACAAAAGGATGTTTATGAAAAAAGTCTTCGCATTTTTGATGTGCGCTGCCGTAACTTCTGCTATGGCAGTTTCTGCTAGCCGTCTTGGCCCGGTGAGCACATACGGTGAACTTAAGGCTAATGGTGGCAAGCTTTCTGGCTCTTGCCCGGATTATGCCAACAAGCCGGTTCAGGTCAAAGGCATGAGCCTCTTCTGGAGCTCGGGTGCAGATAGCTCTACGGTTTTCTATTCTGAAAAGGCCGTGAACGCCATGGTGAAGCAAATGAACATCGAAGTCATTCGCTTTGCAATGGGTGTGACTCAGGAAAAGTTTCAGGATCAGGGCCGTGGCTACTTGAGTAGCCCGCAGGGCGAAACCCTCCAGAAGGGTTACCTCAAGAACGTGGTCAATGCCGCTATTGAAAACGACATTTACGTGATTATTGACTGGCACATCGAAAGTGCTAACGGCAATACTTCTGAGGCTGTCAAGTTCTTCGAGTATGCTGCCAAGGAATACGGTTCCTATAACAACGTGATTTTCGAAGTGTGGAATGAACCGGTCGGTGCCGATATGGGTACGGTTGCTTCTCACGCGAACTCCGTGATTGCCGCTATTCGTAAGCATTCCGACAACCTCGTGCTCGTGGGTAGCCCGGAATGGTCCAGCCATCCGGAACAGTGCGCTAAGGCTGGCATTCAGGACAGCAAGAAAAACTTCGGTTGCACGCTCCACTTCTATGCTGCAACGCACCAGACGGGTAACGGTGGTTACAATGACCGTGCCGCTCAGGCTATGTCTGCCGGCGTTCCTGTGTTTGCTACGGAATGGGGTACGGTTAGTGCCGACGGTAACGGCTCTCCGAACCAGAGCGCTAGTGAAGCTTGGATTAGCTGGATGAACCAGAACAATGTGTCTTGGGCTAACTGGTCTGCTTCTGCTATCAAGGAACAGTCCGCTGCATTCCAGAACCTCGCTATCGATAACGGCCTTACCTTTACGAATTCTGGTAACATGGTCAAGGGTTGGATGAACGGAGCGAGCGGTTATAAGGATTGCGGTCTCCAGAACGGCAATGGCAGCAGCAACAGCGGTTTCTCGACGGGTGTTGCTAATGGTGAAAAGACCGACCTTATCGACGACCTCGAAGACGGTGACCGTTTTGCCTACACGGGCGGATGGTGGTCTGCTTTCGCTGACTCCGACGATGATACCGATGGCTTGGGCAAGACTGAAATTTCGAACTCTAAGTTTGAAAATGATTTCGGTAAGCAAGTTTATGATGTG